>NZ_JBFPJR010000009.1:0-136259 GCF_040838215.1 Nocardioides eburneus
CTCCCGAACCAGCGTGACCGTGGGCACACAGCCCGCGACGACGTCGTCGAGGAGGATCCAGGCGGCCTCCGCGGTCGACCCGCCGATCTCCGTCGTGTGCGGGTCGGGCGCGTCGTGCGGCACCCAGCCGTCGTACACGATGCGGAGGCTGTGGGCGTCGACGCGCCGGCCGAACCGCCAGGCGCGCGCCTGATGGACGGAGTAGACACGGGCGGTCTCGCCGACCGTCACGGGCAGCCCGGTCTCCTCGTAGACCTCGCGCACGACCGCGTCGCGCGGATCCTCCCCGTGGTCGAGTCCGCCGCCGGGAAGCGTCCAGAGCTGGTCGGACGTGACGGACTCGGCGAGGCGGCTGAGCAGGATGCTCGTCCGCTCGCCCTCGCCGCGCAGGATCACGGCGTAGGCCCCCACCCGCTGCACCTCGGGCAGCCGCCGTCGGCGCCCGGGAGCCCGACCGGCCATCAGCTGAACGGGGGCCGGTGGTCGAGGGCGATCGAGCGACGCCCGGCCCAGCGCCACAGCCGCGCCGAGCGGTCGCGGTCGTCGTCGGTGACCAGGTTGCCCATCCACCGCAGTGCCAGTGTCATGAGCCGGTCGGACCGCATGCCGGCGGGGCCGAGCGCCGGGACGAGGCGGGGCACCGTCGCGATCCCGGCGAGGCGGCGAGCGATCGAGAACGCCTCGCCGTAGTGGTGGCGCAGCAGCGCCGGCCACGACGTCGCGAGGTCGTCACGCTCGGCCAGCATCTCCGCGACCATCCGGCCGGTCTCGAGCCCGTAGTCGATGCCCTCGCCGTTGAGCGGGTTGACGCAGGCCGCGGCGTCCCCGATGAGCGCCCAGTTGGGCCCGGCCACGCCCGAGACGGCGCCGCCCATCGGCAGCAGCGCCGAGGCCTGGGCACGCAGCTCGCCGTCGAGCTCGAAGGACTCGCGACACTGCTCGGCGTAGTGCCGCATGAGCGGCTTGATCGCCACCGCTGCCGGCCGCTTCGCCGTCGCAAGCGTGCCCGCGCCGAGGTTCACCTCACCGTTGCCGAGCGGGAAGATCCAGCCGTAGCCGGCCAGCGCCGCACCGCTCTGGTCACGCAGCTCCAGGTGGCTGCTGATCCACGGGTCGTCGGACCTGCGCGAGGCGACGTAGGACCGGCCGGCGACGCCATAGACCGTGTCGCGGTGCCATTCCCGACCGAGCGCCTTGCCGAGGGGTGAGCGGACGCCGTCGGCGACCACGAGCCTCTCGCAGCGGACCTCGACAGTCTCGTCCGCTCCCCCGGCCGACGGGACCGCGAAGATCACCGCGGCGACCCGGCCACCGTCACGCCGCACCCCGAGGGCGCGCACGCCGTCGACGGCGCGAGCGCCGCTCTTGATCGCGACCGTCCGGAGGTGGTCGTCGAGCTCGGTGCGCGGCACCGCCGACCCCCAGTCGGGCAGGGTGCCGCCCGGCCAGCGCAGCTCGAGGGTCTGCTGGAAGCCGTGGGCCCGCAGGCCGTGGTTGACGGTATGGGCCCGGAGCCAGTCCTCGAGGCCGAGGCCGAGCAGCTCACCGATCGCTCGTGGGGTGAGGCCGTCGCCGCAGGTCTTGTCCCGCGGGAACGTCGCCGCGTCCGTCAGGAGTACGTCGACCCCCGACCGCGCCAGCCAGGCGGCGGCCGCGGAGCCGGCGGGCCCGGCGCCCACGACCAGCACGTCGGTCGCGGCGGGCAGCGTGGCGGTCATGCGGGAAGGCTACCGGCCGCCCGCCGGGGCCGGTCACGGGTGCCGGTAGGAGTGGTGCGACAGCAGGTGGACCTTCGCCTTGGCGCACCCGGTGGTCGGATGCACGACGTACTGCGACTTCGTCGCGTTCGGGACGTAGACGCGGAAGCCGTCGACATGGGTCGGCGTGCACGCCTTCTTCGGGAAGTTCGCCGCCACCACCTCATCCACGGCGCTGCGGATCGTCTTCTGGGGCTTGACGACGAGCGTGTAGGCCTTCCCGATCCGGTCCGCGGCTGCTCCGATCTGGGTGCCGTTCCCCTTGCCGACGTACGACAGACCGCCGAAGCCGCCCGTCCGGCAGGCGTGCCCCGAGACGTTCGTGAGCACGATCCACCCGTAGCGGTGGCCGGCACCCGCGTCGCTGTAGCGGTAGCTCGCCTTCAGGTCGGTGTTGCCGCAGGCCGGGGTGTCGCTCGCCTGCGCAGCGGTGACGCCGACGAGACCGGCGCCGATCGTGCCGAGGGCCACCGCTGCGGCGGCCGTGTGTGCGTACCTCATCAGGTTCGCTCCCTCGCATCCACGTGGGGCCGCGTTGCCCCACGCTTGCTGGGACGCGAGAACCGTGTGGGAGGTTGCCGAGACGCAGCAGGCCCCCGTCACCGACGTCGGTGACGGGGGCCTGCTGTCAGGACTCAGTTCTGATAGGAACCGAAGTCGAAGTCGTCCAGCGCGACGGCCTGGCCGCCGTTGGCACCGAACTCATAGTCATAGGAGTCGTAGCCCGTGACGGCGTACGCCGCCGCGCGGGCCTCCTCGGTGGGCTCCACCCGGATGTTGCGGTACCGCTCGAGGCCGGTACCCGCCGGGATCAGCTTGCCGATGATCACGTTCTCCTTCAGACCGCGCAGCGAGTCCGAGCGGCCGTTGATGGCGGCGTCGGTGAGGACGCGGGTGGTCTCCTGGAAGGAGGCCGCCGACAGCCAGGACTCCGTGGCCAGCGAGGCCTTGGTGATGCCCATCAGCTCGGGACGACCCGAGGCCGGGCGACCGCCCTCGGAGACCACGCGGCGGTTCTCCGCCTCGAAGTCGGTCCGGTCGACCAGGTCGGACGGCAGCAGGTTGGTGTCACCCGACTCGAGCACCGTGATCCGGCGCAGCATCTGCCGCACGATGATCTCGATGTGCTTGTCGTGGATCGACACCCCCTGGCTGCGGTACACCGCCTGGACCTCGTCCACGAGGTGCTGCTGCGTGCGCCGGACACCGAGGATGCGGAGGACCTCCTTCGGGTCGGGGGTACCGACCGTGAGCGGCTGGCCGACCTCGATGTGGTCGCCGTCGGCCACCCGGAGGCGGCTACGGCGCGACACGACGTACTCCTGGACGTCCGAACCGTCGTCGGGGGTGACCAGGACCTTGCGGGCCTTGTCGGTCTCCTCGATCTCGATCCGGCCGGCGACCTCGCTGATCGGAGTGACACCCTTCGGCGTACGCGCCTCGAACAGCTCGACGACGCGGGGCAGACCCTGCGTGATGTCGTCGGCCGACGCCACACCACCGGTGTGGAAGGTACGCATCGTCAGCTGCGTGCCGGGCTCACCGATCGACTGGGCGGCGATGATGCCGACCGCCTCGCCGATGTCGACGAGCTTGCCGGTCGCCAGGGAGCGGCCGTAGCACTTCGCGCAGGTGCCGGTGCGGGCCTCGCAGGTGAGGACCGAGCGGACCTTGACCTCGGTGATGCCCGCGGCGACGAGCTCGTTGATCTTCACGTCGCCCAGGTCCTCACCGGCGCCGGCGAGGACCTCGCCGGTCTGCGGGTGGAGGATCTCCTCCGCCGCGGCCCGGGCGTACGCCGCGGTCTCGGCGTTCTCGTCCTTGACGACGGTGCCGTCGGGGTCCACGCGACCGATGGTCTTCGGCAGGCCGCGCTCGGTGCCGCAGTCGTCCTCACGGATGATGACGTCCTGCGACACGTCGACCAGACGACGGGTGAGGTAGCCCGAGTCCGCCGTACGGAGCGCGGTGTCGGCCAGACCCTTGCGGGCACCGTGCGTCGAGATGAAGTACTCGAGCACGGAGAGACCCTCGCGGAAGTTCGACTTGATCGGCCGCGGGATGATCTCGCCCTTCGGGTTCGCCACCAGACCACGCATGGCGCCGACCTGGCGGATCTGGTTGAAGTTGCCCGACGCACCCGAGGTGACCTGCATGAAGATCGGGTTCTTGCGGTCGAAGGCCTTCTCCATGGCCTCACCGACCTTCTTGGCCGCCTCGGTCCAGATCTCGACGAGCTCCTGACGGCGCTCCTCGTCGGTGACGAGACCGCGCTCGAACTGCTTCTGGACCTTCTCGGCCTGCTTCTCGAACTCGGCCAGGATCTCGGCCTTGTCCGGCGGCGTGGTCACGTCGTCGATGGAGACGGTGACGCCCGAGCGCGTGGCCCAGTGGAAGCCGTTGTCCTTGAGCGCGTCCAGCGACGCCGCGACCTCGACCTTGGTGTAGCGCTCGGCCAGGTCGTTGATGATCGCGCCGAGCTGCTTCTTGCCGACCTCGTAGTTCACGAACGGGTAGTCCGCGGGCAGGGTGTCGTTGAAGACCACCCGGCCGAGCGTCGTCTCGAGCACGATCGCGTCGCCCTCGGTCCAGCCCTCGGGGAGGGCGAGCCCGAGCGGCGGGACGATGTCGTCGAGCCTGATCCTGATCTTCGACTGCAGCGTGATCTCGCCGTGGTCGAACGCCATGATCGCCTCGGCCGGCGACGAGAAGGCGCGCCCCTCACCCGGCTGCTCGTCGCGGTCGGAGGTCAGGAAGAACAGACCGATGATCATGTCCTGGGTCGGCATGGTCACCGGACGACCGTCCGACGGCTTGAGGATGTTGTTGGTCGAGAGCATCAGGACGCGGGCCTCGGCCTGCGCCTCCGCCGACAGCGGCAGGTGGACCGCCATCTGGTCGCCGTCGAAGTCCGCGTTGAAGGCGGTGCAGACGAGCGGGTGCAGCTGGATGGCCTTGCCCTCGATCAGCTGCGGCTCGAACGCCTGGATGCCGAGGCGGTGCAGGGTCGGCGCGCGGTTGAGCAGGACCGGGTGCTCGGTGATGACCTCTTCGAGGACGTCCCACACGACCGGTCGGGCGCGCTCCACCATCCGCTTCGCGGACTTGATGTTCTGCGCGTGGCTCAGGTCGACCAGCCGCTTCATCACGAACGGCTTGAAGAGCTCCAGCGCCATCTGCTTCGGCAGACCGCACTGGTGCAGCTTCAGCTGCGGACCCGACACGATGACGGACCGGCCCGAGTAGTCGACGCGCTTGCCGAGCAGGTTCTGACGGAAGCGACCCTGCTTGCCCTTGAGCATGTCGGACAGCGACTTCAGCGGCCGGTTGCCCGGCCCGGTGACCGGGCGACCGCGACGGCCGTTGTCGAAGAGCGAGTCGACGGCCTCCTGCAGCATCCGCTTCTCGTTGTTGACGATGATCTCGGGCGCGCCGAGGTCGAGGAGCCTCTTGAGGCGGTTGTTGCGGTTGATGACGCGGCGGTACAGGTCGTTGAGGTCGGAGGTCGCGAAACGGCCACCGTCGAGTTGGACCATCGGACGCAGGTCCGGCGGGATGACCGGGACGGCGTCGAGCACCATGCCGACCGGCTTGTTGCCGGTCTTGCGGAAGGCGTCGACGACCTTGAGGCGCTTGAGCGCGCGGACCTTGCGCTGACCCTTGCCGTTGGCGATGGTGTCGCGCAGGTTGTCGACCTCGGCGTCGATGTCGAAGGTCTCGAGGCGCTTCTGGATCGCCGTGGCGCCCATGTGGCCCTCGAAGTACTTCCCGAACCAGTTCTTCATCTCGCGGTAGAGGAGCTCGTCACCCATGAGGTCCTGGACCTTGAGGTTCTTGAACGTCTCCCACACCTCGTCGAGGCGCGAGACCTCACGCTCGGTGCGGTCACGGAGCTGCTTCATCTCGCGCTCCGCGCCGTCCTTGACCTTGCGCTTGGCGTCGGCCTTGGCGCCCTCCGCCTCGAGCGCGGCCAGGTCGGCCTCCAGCTTGGCGGCGCGGTCGTTGACCGCGACGTCGAGGCGGCCGGTCAGCATCTTGCGCTGCTGGTCGACCTTGGCCTCGAGCGAGGACAGGTCGCGGTGACGCGCGTCCTCGTCGACGTAGGTGATCATGTAGGCCGCGAAGTAGATGACCTTCTCGAGGTCCTTCGGCGCGAGGTCGAGCAGGTAGCCCAGGCGCGACGGGACGCCCTTGAAGTACCAGATGTGGGTCACGGGAGCGGCGAGCTCGATGTGGCCCATGCGCTCACGACGCACCTTCGAGCGCGTCACCTCGACGCCGCAGCGCTCGCAGATGATGCCCTTGAAGCGGACGCGCTTGTACTTGCCGCAGTAGCACTCCCAGTCCCGGGTGGGACCGAAGATCTTCTCGCAGAAGAGGCCGTCACGCTCCGGCTTGAGCGTGCGGTAGTTGATGGTCTCCGGCTTCTTGACCTCGCCGTGGCTCCAGGCGCGGATGTCCTCCGCAGTGGCCAGGCCGATCTTCAGCTGGTCGAAGAAGTTCACATCAAGCACGATGGCTGTTGTCCTTCGTTAGTTCTGTAGAGCAAAGACTGTGTTGACCGAGGGCCCGCCCCGTGCTCCGGGAGGTCGCTGGACGACCTCCCGGAGCACGGCGACGGCGTCACCTCAGACTTCTTCGACCGTGCTGGGCTCGCGGCGCGACAGGTCGATGCCGAGCTCCTCGGCGGCGCGGAAGACGTCCTCCTCCGCGTCACGCAGCTCGATCGACGTGCCGTCCTGGCTCAGGACCTCGACGTTGAGGCACAGCGACTGCATCTCCTTGACGAGGACCTTGAACGACTCCGGGATGCCCGAGTCGGGGATGTTCTCGCCCTTGACGATCGCCTCGTAGACCTTCACGCGGCCCGGGACGTCGTCCGACTTGATCGTGAGCAGCTCCTGGAGGGCGTAGGCGGCGCCGTACGCCTCCATCGCCCAGACCTCCATCTCGCCGAACCGCTGGCCACCGAACTGGGCCTTACCGCCCAGCGGCTGCTGCGTGATCATGGAGTAAGGGCCGGTGCTGCGCGCGTGGATCTTGTCGTCCACCAGGTGGTGGAGCTTGAGGATGTACATGTAGCCGACCGCGACCGGCTCCGGGAACGGCTCGCCGGAGCGGCCGTCGAAGAGCCGGGCCTTGCCGTCGGTGCCGACCACGCGCATGCCGTCGCGGTTGGGCAGCGTCGCGCTGAGCAGGCCGGTGATCTCGTCCTCGCGCGCACCGTCGAAGACCGGGGTGGCCACCTTGGTGCCCGGCTCCGCCTTGTCGGCGTGGATCTTGATCAGGCGCTGCTTCCACTCGGCGTCGTCGGGATCGCCGGACAGGTTGAGGTCCCAACCCTGCTGGGCGAGCCAGCCGAGGTGGAGCTCGAGGACCTGGCCGATGTTCATACGACGCGGAACACCGAGCGGGTTGAGCAGGACGTCGACCGGGGTGCCGTCCTCCATGAACGGCATGTCCTCGACGGGCAGGATCTTCGCGATGACGCCCTTGTTGCCGTGGCGGCCGGCGAGCTTGTCACCCACGGAGATCTTGCGCTTCTGCGCGACGTAGACGCGCACCAGCTGGTTGACACCCGGCGGGAGCTCGTCGCCCTCCTCGCGGTCGAAGACGCGGACACCGATGACGGTGCCCTCCTCGCCGTGCGGCACCTTCATCGAGGTGTCGCGGACCTCGCGCGCCTTCTCACCGAAGATCGCCCGGAGCAGGCGCTCCTCGGGGGTGAGCTCGGTCTCGCCCTTCGGGGTGACCTTGCCGACCAGGATGTCCCCGGTCGTGACCTCGGCACCGATGCGGATGATGCCGCGCTCGTCGAGGTCGGCCAGCATCTCCTCGGAGACGTTCGGGATGTCCCGGGTGATCTCCTCGGGGCCCAGCTTGGTGTCGCGGGCGTCGACCTCGTGCTCCTCGATGTGGATCGAGGTGAGGTAATCCTGCTGCACCAGACGCTGGCTGAGGATGATCGCGTCCTCGTAGTTGTGGCCCTGCCACGACTGGAAGGCGACCAGCAGGTTGGCACCCAGCGCCATCTCGGCACCCTGGGTCGCCGGGCCGTCGGCCAGCGGGGTGCCGACCTCGACGCGGTCGCCCTCGTCGACCAGCGGGTGCTGGTTGACGCAGTTGCCCTGGTTGGAGCGCTGGAACTTCTCGAGGCGGTACGTCGTGTACGTGCCGTCGTCGTTGAGGGTCTCGATCAGGTCGGCCGAGACCTCCTTGACGACACCCGCCTTGCTCGCCACCAGCACGTCACCGGCGTCGACCGCTGCGCGGTACTCGATGCCGGTGCCCACGAGGGGGCTGTCGCTGCGGACCAGCGGAACGGCCTGGCGCTGCATGTTGGCGCCCATCAGCGCGCGGTTGGCGTCGTCGTGCTCGAGGAACGGGATGAGCGCGGTCGCGACCGAGACCATCTGGCGCGGCGAGACGTCCATGTAGTCGATCTCGTTCGCGAGGATCTCGGCGACCTCACCGTCGCGCTGGCGGACCAGGACGCGCTCGTTGACGAAGCGACCCTCGTCGTCGAGCTGCGCGTTGGCCTGGGCGATGACGTAGCGGTCCTCGTCGTCGGCGGTGAGGTAGTCGATCTCGTCGGTGACCCGGCCGTCGACAACCTTGCGGTACGGCGTCTCGACGAAGCCGAACGGGTTGATCCGACCGAAGGAGGCGAGCGAGCCGATCAGACCGATGTTGGGACCCTCAGGGGTCTCGATCGGACACATGCGGCCGTAGTGCGACGGGTGGACGTCGCGGACCTCCATGCCGGCGCGGTCACGGGAGAGACCACCCGGGCCGAGGGCCGAGAGACGACGCTTGTGCGTCAGGCCCGCGAGCGGGTTGTTCTGGTCCATGAACTGCGAGAGCTGCGAGGTCCCGAAGAACTCCTTCAGCGCCGCAACGACCGGGCGGATGTTGATCAGGGACTGCGGCGTGATCGCCTCGACGTCCTGCGTGGTCATCCGCTCACGGACGACGCGCTCCATGCGGGCGAGGCCGGTGCGGAGCTGGTTCTGGATCAGCTCGCCGACCGTGCGCATGCGACGGTTGCCGAAGTGGTCGATGTCGTCGGCCAGGACGTCGGTCGGACCGGCCGGCATCTCCAGCTGCGTGCGGCCGTCGTGGAGCGCCACGACGTACTTGATCGCGGCCACGATGTCGTCGACGGTCAGCGTCTGCTGGTCGAAGGCCTCGGTCAGGCCGAGCTTCTTGTTGACCTTGTAGCGGCCGACCTTGGCGAGGTCGTAGCGCTTCGGGTTGAAGTAGTAGTTGTTGAGCAGCGTCTGCGCGGCCTCGCGCGTCGGCGGCTCGCCCGGACGCAGCTTGCGGTAGATGTCGAGCAGCGCGGCGTCCTGGTCGGCGACGCTGTCCTTCTCGAGGGTCAGCATCATCGACTCGTACTCGCCGAACTCCTCGCGGATCTGCTCGTTGGTCCAGCCGAGGGCCTTGAGGAGAACCGTGACGTTCTGCTTGCGCTTGCGGTCGAGGCGGACACCGACCAGGTCCCGCTTGTCGATCTCGAACTCGAGCCAGGCACCTCGGCTCGGGATCAGCTTGGCGGTGTAGATGTCCTTGTCGGACGTCTTGTCGGCGGTGCGCTCGAAGTAGACGCCCGGCGAGCGGACGAGCTGCGAGACGACGACACGCTCGGTGCCGTTGATGACGAAGGTGCCCTTGTCGGTCATGAGCGGGAAGTCGCCCATGAAGACCGTCTGGCCCTTGATCTCACCGGTGTCGTTGTTGGTGAACTCGGCGGAGACGTAGAGCGGCGCGGAGTAGGTGAAGTCCTTCACCTTGCACTCCTCGACGGTGTACTTCGGGTCGTAGAACACGGGGTTCTCGAACGAGAGGGACATCGTCTCGGAGAAGTCCTCGATCGGGGAGATCTCCTCGAAGATCTCCTCGAGGCCGGACTTGGTGCTGACGTCCTCACCCGCGTCGAGGCGGGACTGGACGTGCTCCTGCCAGCGCTCGTTGCCGACCAGCCAATCGAAGCTGTCGGTCTGGAGAGCGAGGAGCTGAGGGAGCTCGAGAGGCTCCTGGATCTTTGCGAAAGAGATGCGGCGAGGGTTGTGAGAACCCGAGGAGGTGCTGCGCGCGGCCAAGAGGAATCCTTCGACGAGGTTCGCAGGTGGAATAGCACTGCCCCCCACTCCATCCGCCACCGGGCAGGCAGACGGGCATCTGAGGGCATGCGCAAAGCGCAACACTACCCGAGAAGACGGCGCGGCTCAACACCGGAAGCCCGGTCGACATCGGTGGGCGACGTTCGTCGCCGACGATGATGCGCCGTCCGGGTCCTCAGGTCAAGCACATCCGGTGAATCCGGAGGGCGATTCCCCCGCCCTCGCCGACTCCACGGCGTCGTCTGTCACTCCCCTGCCGCGGACGTCTCCATGTTGTCGACCAGCCACCGGCCGCCCTCGTCGACCATCGTCAAGGTGACGTAGTTCTGGTAGGCGATCGGCTTCGAGGTCTTCGCGTTCGTCGTCGGCCGGTCGACGAAGACCAGCACCTGCACCCGGTCCTTCGAGACCCGGACGATGCCGGCGTCCACGGGCGGGTTCGTGGTGACCACGGTCTTGAGGTGCGGAGCGTTGTTCTTGATCTCGGCGAACAGCGGGTCGTAGCTCTTCTTCCGGTACGACGACGTCATGTAGGCGTGCGCACGCTGCTCGTCCTTCGCCAGGTGGCGGTAGTCGTAGGACAGGATCGGCACGACCGCCGCCTTCGCCGCCTGAAGCGCGGCCGCGGCGTGCTCCTCGACGAGGGTCACGTGGTCGTGGGTCAGCGGCTTGCCGTAGCTGCCGTCGAGGGTGCTCGTGGTGGTGTTCTTGTTCTCCGCGGTGATCACCTTCGTCTCCGAGGATCCACCGCTGACGAGCACGATCACCGCGGCCACGGCGGCGGCGACGGCCACCACGCCGACGGCGGCCAGGACCCAGAACGGCGGCGCCGAGCGTACGCCGGCCTGCCGGGTCTCCCCTCGGTCGCTCGTGCCGTCCGCCGGTTCGTCGGTGGGCGCCTGGTGAGCGTCGCTGCCTGGCACGGCGTCCTCGGCCGCGACAGGCTCGGTCGAGGTGGCGAGGCTCTCCGCCGCGTCCGACTCGTCGGACTCCTCGGGCTCCGCTGCCTCGGCGGCCTCCGCCTCGCGGGTGGCCAGCTCACCGTCGTACGCGGCGCGCTTCTTCTCGTCGAGCAGCACCGAGGCGGCCTCGCTCAGCGTGCGGAAGCGCCGGTCGGTGGGGTCGAGGTCGGCGACGGCCGCCTTCCAGGCAGCGCGGATCTCGTCGGTCGAGGCCGTGGGCTCGACGTCGAGGAGGTCGTACCAGGTCGGAGTCATCATCGTGGAGGTCACTGTGCCACCCCCGACGAGCCCGTCCCAGTGGAGGCGGGCTCGGCCGAGGCCCAGTTGTCGACCTTCCAGGCGCCGTGGGTCTTCACGAGATCGACGTCGACCCGGAAGAGCTCGCGCCCGGCGACCGTGCGCTTCGTGGTGCCCTTCTTCGGGACCGTCACGCTGATCTGGCCGGCCACCAGCACGGTGGCGGTGTCGTCGTCGATCGCCGCGACGCCGGTCTGGTAGACCTTGGCCGTGCGGCCGATCTTGTTGCCGGCCACGGTCGCCTCGGCGTAGACGACGCCCTGCTCGAACTGGGTGGTGAACTTCGCCGTCAGCATCTTCTCCACGGCCGTTCGGTAGGACGGCATCGTCTTGCCGTCCTTGCCGAGCATCTGCGGGCCGTAGGTGTTGACCGTGACCATGAACCGGCTCGCGAGCGCCATCGCGCTCTCGCGGCTTGAGACGAGCGAGGAGTCCTGGTCGTCACCGCGGGTGAGACGCCACCCGAGGACCCCCGCCGAGGCGCACAGCACCGCCACGAGGACGGCGAGCGTCCCCCAACGCAGCCCGGCCGACGCCGGCGAGACCCCCGGCCGCGAGGTCTTCTCGGTCGTCCCGGCACCGCTCAGGTCGCTCGGATCGGTTGCGGTGGGCATGGATCACTTCCCAGTCAGAGGTTCGAGGTAGAGCCACTTCCAGCTGTCGCTCCCCAGGGTGGCAGGCGCCGCCGAGCCGGCCCCGGTCGCCCCGCTGTCGAGGCCGCTGGCATCGGCATAGCCGTCGTCGCCCCAGGTGACCTTCCCGGTCGCCTCGTCGTAGGACGCCACGACCGGCGCGCGGTAGGAGGCACCGGCGCGCGGAGCGTTCTGGGCGCCTCGGGCGTTGCTCTGCGACGCCGGCTCGGCGCAATGGGCATTCGTATTGAAGTCACGGTCCGCGGTGTCCTGCGGCGGCCGCGTGTTGGTGCTCTCGTAGCCCTTGTGACAGACCTGCTGCGTGTTGAGGATCAGGCCGAAGTGGGCGTTGTAGTGCCCGTCGTCGCTGTTGCGGTCGACCACCGTGAAGCCGCCTTCGACGACGTAGGGGTAGACGACGAGGACCTCGCGGAGGCCGGGGAGGTTCTGCCGCAGGATCTTGCCGGTCGTGACGACCTCGGAGAGCAGCTCGCTGAGGTCGACCTTGTTCTCGTCGAGGAACGTGCGGAGCTCGGTCGCCCCCGCCGCACCGTTGCGGATGAGCGAGACCAGGTCGTCGTTGGAGCCGGCGAGGGTCCCGCTGAAGAGCGCGAGGTTCTTGCTGAAGCTCTTGATCGCGGACTCGCTGTCGACCTGGGTCCGCAGCACCGTGTTGCTGTCGCGCAGCAGCGCCGTGGTCACGTCGAAGTTGTCGTTGGCGGTCTGGATGAACGACGTGCCGGTGTCGAGGATCTGTCCGAGGTCGTCGCCGGTGCCCTGGAGCGCCTTGCCGAGCTCGTCGATCGTCACGGTCAGCGACTTCTTGTTGACCGAGGACACCGTCCGCGCCGCGTCACCGAGCAGCTTCTCGGTCGGGAGCGGCGTGCTGGTGTCGCGCTGGGCGATCTGGGAGTTGTCGGCGAGGTAGGGCCCCTTGTCGGTCTGCGGCTGCAGCTCGACGTACTGCTCCCCCACGGCCGATCGGTTGCCGACCACCGCGAGCGTGTCCGCCGGGATCGAGTCCCACTTGTTGGCGATGTCGAGGTAGACGTCGACGCCGTCCTGGGAGAGGGCGAGCTTGCCGACCTTCCCGATCTGGACCCCGCGGTAGTCGACCTCGCCGCCCTGGTAGATCCCGCCGGACTGCGCCAGGTGGGCGACGACCGTGTAGTGGTCCTTGTAGAACAGCGACCCGAGCTTCGCGTAGCGCGCGCCCACGAAGCTCACGCCGACGAGCGTGATGAGCACGAAGATGATGAGCTGGACCTTCGTCCGTCGGGTGATCATCGGCTCCCTCCCTCCGTCGCGTCACCGGCGTCGATGCCCGGCACCAGGAGCTGGACCAGCGTGGGGTCGTACGCCGCGTCCAGCTGCGCCACGCTGACGCGCTGGGGCCGATAGTCGGTCGGGGCACGTCCGGCGCCGCCGAGGAGGCCGCCGAGCAGTCCACCCACCAGGCCGCCGTCCGAGCCGCCGCTCGAGGAGCCCCCGCTCCCCCCGCCGAGCACACCGCCCAGCAGGTCGTTCAGCGAGCTCTGCAGCGTCTTGGTGAGGCTGGGAAGCACGTCCTGGCAGGCGGTCGCCGACGGGTTGCCGCCGGTGAGCGCCGACTCGATCGCCTGCTGGCAGGCGTCGACCTGCTTCTTCACCTCGCCGCAGGCCGCGGAGCCCAACGTGCCCGACAGCTTGTCGAGAAGCTGCTGGAGCTGCTTGGGGGTCTTCGCGTTCTTGATCTGGCTGGTCAGCGCGCTGCTGACGGTGCAGACCGCGCTCCCGGCGCCCGGCAGCTGCTTGAGCGAGTCGAGGCCGAGGTCGAGCGTGATGTCGAGGTTGACGTAGTCGCCCATGTGGAGGTTGCGCGCCACCTGCGGGTTCGTGCCGACCGCGGCGTCCACGAACGGGTAGGTGAGCAGCGTGTTGAACGAGTTCACGAAGTGGTCGCCCGCGTTCGTGAGCTCGGTGAGCACCGGCTGCAGGTCGCGCACGATCTGGATCGTGTTGGTCTTCGAGGCGTTGATGACCCTCACGCCGGTGTCGCCGAGCTTGTCGAGCGCCTTGAGCATCGTGACGAGGTCCTTGCGCTGGGAGTTGATGCTCGTCAGCGCCGCCGGCAGCTCGTCGAGGGTCTTGTCGATCGTCTTCTCCTGGCCGTGGATCGACTTCGACAGCTTGTTGACCGACTCGATCGCGTGGACGATCTCCTGCTTGTTGTCGTCGAGGCTCGTGGCCAGCTGGTTGACCTCGTTGAGGACCGAGCGCGCCGAGTCCTCACGACCGCCGAGCGCCTTGTTGAGCTCGGTCGAGATCGTCTTGAGCTGGGCGACACCGCCGCCGTTGAGGATGAGGCTCAGCGCGCCGAGCACCTCCTCGATCTCGGGGTTCTGACCGGTGTGGGCGAGCGTGATGGTCGCGTGGTCCTTCAATGGTGTGGGACTCGGGTCGGACGGCGCGGAGAGGGCGACGTACTTCTCCCCCAGCAGGCTCGTCTGCTGGATCTCCGCGCGCGCGTTGGACGGCAGCTTGGTGTCCTTGCGCAGCTGCAGCGTCACCACGGCGACACCGTGGTCGAGCTGGACCTTGGTCACCTTGCCGACCGTGACGTCGTCGACCTTGACGGTCGACTGCGGCACGAGGTCGAGGACGTCGGCGAACTGAACCTTGACCGTCAACGGGTCCTTGCCCGTGTCGGCGCCGCCGGGCAGCGGAAGGCTGTAGACGGAGAACCCACAGCCGCCGAGGGTCAGCGAGCCGACGAGCAGGACCACGACCAGCGACACGAGGCGCTTCACTTCTTCACCTCCACGAGTCCGCCGAGCGACGGGTCGGTCGGCACGCCGTACGACGAGCCGGTGCCGGCGCCGAAGGGCACGCCACGCGGCAGCAGACCCTTGACCGAGTTGCACGCCTTGCCGCTCTTGTCGGCCTGGTCGAGGATCCCGCACAGGAACGTCGAGGGGTCGGACGTGATCTGCTGGGCGATCATCGTCAGGTTGGCGTTGGTGTCGAGCGTTCCGGTGTCGGGGTTGTAGGTCTGCTCCAGGTTGGTGAGCGCCAGCGGGGCCACGCGGAGGGTCTCGCTGAGCGAGTCGCGCTGCTTGACCAGCACCTTCGCCACCCGGTTGAGCCCCTTGATGTTGGAGCGCAGCAGCGTCTTGTTGTCCTTGACGAAGTTCGTCACGTTGCCGAGCGCGACCGACAGGTTGTGCATCGCCGTCGACAGGTCGCTGCGCTCACCCGCCAGCATCGTCGCGACGTTGTCGAGCGAGGTGGTGAACTGACGCACCGTCGTGTCGTTGTCGGCCAGCGTCTTCACGAACGACTCCAGCTGGCGGGCCGAGCCGAAGAGCTGGCCCTTGTTGTCGTCGAGCGTCTTCGTGAGCGTGCTCAGGTCATGGATCGTCTGGTTGACCTTCGTGCCCTGGCCGCCGAAGTTGCGGGCGGTCTGGTTGAGCAGGTCGGTCAGCGCACCGTTCTTGTTGGCGCCGGTCGGGCCGAGCGCGACGAGCAGGTTGTCGAGGCTGCCGTAGATCTGATCGAGCTCGAGCGGCACCGCCGTACGGTCGGTCGAGAGCACGGCACCGTCGGCGAGCACGGCGCCCTTGGTGTACGCCGGCGTGAGCTGCACGTAGCGGTCACCGACGATCGAGGGGGCCACGATGACGGCCTTCGCGTCGGCGGGCACCTTCACGTCACGGTCGTAGTGCATCGTGACGACGACCGAGGTGCCGTCCGGCGTCACCTTGTCGACCTTGCCGACCGGGACGCCGAGCACCCGGACGTCGCTGCCCTGATAGATGGAGACGGTCCGCGGGAAGTGCGCGACCAGCTCCTTCTCGCCACCATCGCGGGTCAGGAGCCACACGCCGGAGGCGAGCGCAAGGGCGGCGATCACGAGGGGCGCGACCCACTTGTTGAGGCTCATCGCGACACCGCCGGGATCGGAGGCAGGTTCTGGATGTAGGAGTCGAACCACGGCCCGTTGCCGAGCACGTTGGCGAACACGCGATAGAACGGGCCGGCCAGGCGGAGCGTCTGGTCGAGGTTGTCCTCGTTCTTGTTGAGCACCTTCACCACGCTGTCGAGGTTGGACAGAGCCGGCTTCAGGTCGGCGCGGCTGTCGTTGATCAGGCCGTTGAGCTGCTTCGAGAGCGTCGTCGTCGAGACCAGCAGGTTGTGGACCGCCTGCCGACGCTTCACCAGGGCGTCGAAGAGGGTGGTGGCATCCCCCATCAGCCCGACGATGTCCTGGTCACGCGCGTCGAGCGTGCTCGTTACGGTGTCGAGGTTCTTGAGCAGCGTGTTGATCCGCTGGTCCTTCGACGCGAGGTTCTTCGACAGCCGCGAGACTCCGCTGAGCGCGTTGCGGAAGGACGCCGGCGTCGACCGGGTCAGGTCCGACAACGTCGTCAGGGCGTTGGCGAGCTGGTCGGTGTCGATCTTCCCGGCCGTGTCGGCCAGCCCGGTGAACGCGTCGACGACGTCGTACGGCGACTGGGTCCGGCTCACGGGGATCGTGGCTCCCTTGGCCAGCTGGCCGTCACCGGCCGGCTGCAGGTCGAGGAACATCGCGCCGAGCAGGGTCTTGATCTTGATCGTCGCGCCCGTGTTGTCGCCGAAGGGCGCGTCGGTCTTGACCTTGAAGGCCACCTTCACGTGGTCGCCGTCGAGGTCGATCGAGGAGACCTTCCCGACCCGGACGCCGGCGATCCTGACCTCGTCGCCCGACTTGAGCCCGCCGGCCTCGGAGAAGTCGGCGTAGTAGGTCGTGCCGCCGCCGATCAGCGGGAGGCTGTCGGCCTTGAAGGAGATCCCGATGAGCAGCGCGATCACCATGAGGGAGACCGCGCCGATCTTGACGGGGTTGCGCTGACGGAAGGGAATCATCCCAGATGACACCTCGCAGACCCGACGTTGTAGTTCACCGGCAGCTTCGACCCACCCGGCAGGATCACGTTGCCCTTGACGCCGCACAGGTAGAAGTTGAACCACGAGCCATAGGTCGCGGTGCCACCGATCTTGTTGAGCTTGATCGGCTCGATCTGGAGCTCCTTGTCGAGTTGCGCCTTGTCGTCGTTGACCTGTCCGGCGAACGTCTTGAGTTGCTTGATGTCCTCGACGAACGGGTTGCGGATGCCATTGACCAGGTCAGCGGCCTGGACCGACAGGTCGGAGATCTGGTCGAGGGAGCCGAGGATCGCGTTGCGGTCCCCCGCGAGACCGTGCACGAACTTGCGGAACGTGACGATCAGCGACGACAGCTGCTTGTCGCGCTTGCCGACGTGGGCGAGCACCTGGTTGAGGTTGTCGATCAGCTGGTTGATGACCTGGTCGCGGTCGGCGAGGGTGCCGGTCAGCGACGCGGTGTGGGCCAGCAGGCTGTCGAGGGTCCCGCCCTCGCCCTGGAAGACCTGGACGATCTCATAGGACAGTGTGTTGATGTCGTTGGGGGACAGCGCTTGGAACAGCGGCTTGAACCCGTTGAACAGCACGGTCAGGTCGAGCGCGGGCGTGGTCTGACCGATCGGGATGGTCTGCCCCGGGTGGAGCGCCGCACCCTCGCTCATCTCGTCGGTGAGCGCGACATAGCGCTGACCGACCAGGTTGCGGTAGCGGATCGTGGCGTGGGTCTTCGCGGCCAGCCGCTCCCCCGCGTCGACGCTGAACGTGACGAGCGCCCGGCTGTCCTCGATCTCGATCTTCTTGACCGTGCCGACCTTGACGCCGGCGATGCGGACGTCGTCTCCCGGGTTCACGCCGGTGGCGTCGGAGAACAGCGCCTTGTAGTCCTTCGAGCTCCCGAAGGACACGTTGCCGATCGTGATGACGAGCAGGCCCGTCGCGAGCGTCGTGACCACAGCGAAGACGACGACCTTCCACAGGTCGCTGGTGGTCTTCTTGTCGAGGAGCTTCACTGCAGTCCCACCTTCGCGCCGCGGGTCAACGGACCGATGAGGAGCGCGCCCAGGTCAGGCACCTGGTCCGCCGACACGCCGAGCCCAGGCGCCAGCAGCTGGTCCAGCATGGCGGTCTCGGCCGGCGTACCCGCGTAGCTCATGCCGCCGGCGGCGCTGCCGTCGACGTCGGTCGGCTCGGCGTAGGTCGTCGCCGCGCGGTCGGTCCCCTTGCCGGTCGGCTCGTCGACGCCGTCGTCGATGTTGGGCACCACCTTGAGCGGGTTCTTCTGGCTCCAGGGCGGGCTGGGCAGGTGGAGGCAGTCCGGACCGCGGTCGTCGCCGTACCGCGGCTTGTCCTTCGAGGTGTAGGCACGCGGCTGACGCGGGAGCGTCTCGAGCGTGATGTGGAGGGTGTAGTCGCGGAAGGCGTCGGACACGCGACCAGCCAGGTTGTCCATGCCGCCCAGGAGGCACGGGAACTCGGGCGAGTAGCGCGCCAGCGTCTTCACCACCGGCGCGGTCACCTGGCCGAGCTGGATGAGGTTGTCGCCGTTCTGCGCCAGGAACTGGTTGGCCGTGTCGGAGAACGACGTCACGTCGGTCAGCAGCGTCCGCAGCTGCTGGGAGTGGTCCTGGAGGGTGGTCGCCGTCGTGATGCTGTTGCGCAGGATCTGGGAGATCTCCGGGAGCGCGGCGTCATAGGTGTCGGAGACCTTCGCCGCCATCCGGAGGTCGGCGACGAGCTGCGGGACCTGCGGATTGAGCTTCTTGAGATAGGTGTCGAGCGTCTCGAGCGTGCTGCCGAGCTTCTCCCCCCGCCCCTCGAGCGCGGTCGCGACCGCGTTGAGGGTCGCGTTGAGGTCGGCCGGCTGGATCGTGCGCAGCAGCGGGTAGATGTCGCTGAGCACCTGCTCGAGCTCGATGGCGACGTGGGTCTTCTCGATCACCGCACCGGGCTCGATGTGGCTCTGGGTCTTCGCCTTCGGCGCCACGAGCGAGACGTACTTCTCGCCGAAGAGCGTCTTCGGGAGGATCGCTCCGGTGACGTCGGCCGGAATGGTGTCGAGCTGCTTCGGGTAGATGCCGAGGGTGAGCTTCGCCCCCGTCGCCGTCGCCTTCATGTCGAGCACCTCGCCGACCAGGACACCCCGGATCTTCACGTCCGCGCGATCGGGCAGCTGCAGCCCGACCCGGTCGGTCTCGAGGGTGATCCGGTCGTAGTGGCTGAACTTCTTCGTGAACAGGGCGTAGGTCAGCCACACCGCCACCAGCAGGAGGCAGAGGAAGACCACGCCGAGGACCTTGAAGCGCTGGTTGCCGAGCAGTCTCATCCGGCCAGCCTCACCGTCGTCGAGGTGCCCCAGATCGCCATCGAGAGGAAGAGGTCGATGACCGCGACCGACACGATGCTGGTCCGCACGGCCTTGCCGACCGCGACGCCCACACCGGCCGGACCGCCCGAGGCGTTGTAGCCGTGGTAGCAGTGGATCAGGATCACGACCACCGAGAAGACGAGCACCTTGCCGAAGGACCAGAGCACGTCGCCCGGCGGCAGGAACTCGTTGAAGTAGTGGTCGTAGGTGCCGGTGCTCTGGCCGTAGACCCAGGTGACGGTCAGCCGCGTCGCGACGTACGACGACAGCAGACCCAGCACGTAGAGCGGCACGATCGCGACCAGGCCGCCGATGATCCGGCTGGTCACGAGGAAGGGCAAGGACGGGATCGCCATGACCTCGAGCGCGTCGACCTCCTCGGAGATCCGCATGGCGCCGAGCTGGGCGGTGAAGCCACAGCCGACGGTCGCGGCGAGGGCGATGCCGGAGACCAGCGGCGCGATCTCGCGGGTGTTGAAGTAGGCCGACACGAAGCCGGAGAACGCCGAGGTGCCGAGCTGGTTGAGCGCGGCGTAGCCCTGCAGACCGACCTCGGTGCCGGTGAAGAACGTCATCGCGACGATGACGCCGACCGTGCCGCCGATGACGGCGAGGGCACCGGAGCCCAGCGTGACCTCCGCGAGGATGCGCAGGATCTCCTTCTTGTAGCGCCGCAGCGTCCGCGGCGCCCACGCGAGGGCGCGCAGGTAGAAGCTGAGCTGACCACCGAGCTCGTCGAGCGACTTCGCGGGCTTCTCGTAGACCGCCTTGAGGTTCGGCATTCCGGTCATCCTGTCTTGCTCGGGACGAGCTGGAAGTAGATGGCAGTCATCACGAAGTTGACGATGAAGAGCAGCAGGAAGGTGATGACGACGGACTCGTTCACCGCGTCGCCCACGCCCTTGGGGCCGCCGCCCGCGTTCATGCCCTTGTAGGCCGCCACGATGGCCGCGATGAGGCCGAAGACGAGCGCCTTGACCAAGCCCTGCCACACGTCGGCCATCTGGGCCAGGGCGGTGAAGCTGGCGAGGTAGGCGCCCGGCGTGCCGTGCTGCATGATCACGTTGAAGACGTAGCCGCCGGCCACGCCGACGACACTGACCAGGCCGTTGAGGAAGACCGAGACGAGCATGGCCGCCAGGACCCGGGGCACGACGAGACGCTGGATCGGGTCGATGCCCAGCACCATCATCGCGTCGAGCTCCTCGCGGATCTTGCGGGCGCCGAGGTCGGCGGCGATGGCGGAGCCGCCCGCCCCGGCGACCAGCAGCGCGGTCGCGATCGGGCCCGCCTCGCGCACAACGGCCAGGACGCTCGCCGATCCGACGAACGACTGGGCGCCGAACTGCTTGATCAGGCCACCGACCTGGAGGGCGATGACAGCACCGAACGGGATCGCGACGAGCGCCGTCGGCACGATCGTCACCGACGCGATGAACCACGCCTGCTGGATGAACTCCCGCAGCTGGAACGGCCGCCGGAACATGCCTCGGAACACGTCGAGACCAAACGCGAAGAGGCTGCCGGCCGTCCCGATCGGCTTCAGCACCTTCGCCGAGGTGATCGCGGACATCAGAGACTGGCACCGCCGGCGAGGATCGCGTCAGGCTGGAAGGAGCCCGGCGGCGGGGTCACGCCGTTCTCGCGGCACCACTCGCCCGGCGGCCGCTGGCTGCGCCGCGGGATGCCGTTGGACGGCTCGAGCTGGAGGGGGATCGGCGGCAGCGGCGGAAGGTCCATGTCCTTCTCCGCGGCGAGCTGGTCGGCGTCCTTCTCCTCGGACATGCCGATCGGCCCCACGCGCTGGGCGTTGAGGAACTGGCGCACCACCGGCTCCTCCGAGCTCAGCAGCATCTCGCGGGGACCGAACATCGCGAGGTGCTTGTGGTAGAGCAGTCCGATGTTGTCCGGCACCGTCCGGGTGCTGTTGATGTCGTGGGTGACGATGAGGAAGGTCGCATCGATCTGCGCGTTGAGGTCGACGATCAGCTGGTTGAGGAACGCCACGCGCACCGGGTCGAGACCGGAGTCGGGCTCGTCGAAGAGGACGATCTCGGGGTCGAGGACGAGCCCGCGGGCGATGCCGGCGCGCTTGCGCATCCCACCGGAGATCTCGCCGGGGAGCTTGTCCTCCATGCCGACCAAGCCGACGAGGTCCATCTTCTCCATGACGATGTTGCGGATCTCGGACTCGGACTTCTTCGTGTGCTCGCGCAGCGGGAAGGCCACGTTGTCGAAGAGGTTCATCGACCCGAACATCGCACCGTCCTGGAAGAGGACGCCGAAGAGCTTGCGGACCTCGTAGAGCTCGCGCTCGGAGCAGTTGGCGATGTCGACGCCCTCGATGAAGACCGAGCCGCGATCGGGCTTGATGAGCCCGATCAAGGTCTTCAGGAGCACCGACTTGCCGGTCCCGGAGGGGCCCAGCATCACGCAGATCTCTCCCGCCGGGACGGTCAACGTCACGTCGCCCCAGATCAGTTGCTTGCCGAAGCTCTTCGTCAAGCCGTCGATCACGATGTCCACACCCATGACAGGGCAGCTCCCTTCCTCGAGTCGCGAGGTCCCTCCATCCCTCACTGACCAGTAACAACGGAGGTCTGTGACCGAGGTTACGGGCCAGTTGCGACGGACGTCACTCGCGGGTAACCCGGCGGACGCCGCGACGCGAGGGCCCGACGCTACAGAAGTCCCGCCGCCCGCCGGGCGGCCGCCCCCATGGCGGGACGGTGCCGGCGGCGTACGCCGGGTGTGTCGTACGCCGCTCGCAAATGGGCCGAGGGCGGCCACCCGTGACAGGTGGCCGCCCTCGGGCGGTGTGATCGCGGTACTGCTACGCGGCCTGACCGATCAGAGCGCGGGGCGTGACCCCGCACGAGGTCACTTGAGGGTGACGGTGGCGCCGGCGCCCTCGAGGGCCTCCTTGGCCTTCTCCGCAGCGTCCTTCGCGACCTTCTCGAGAACCGGCTTCGGGGCGCCCTCGACCAGCTCCTTGGCCTCCTTCAGGCCGAGGGAGGTGAGCGCGCGCACCTCCTTGATGACGTTGATCTTCTTGTCGCCGGCAGCCTCGAGGATGACGTCGAACTCGTCCTGGGCGGCAGCCTCGGCGCCGCCCTCGGCACCGGCACCGCCGGCAGCGGGAGCAGCCGCGACGGCGACCGGAGCGGCGGCGGTGACGCCGAAGGTGTCCTCGAAGGCCTTCACGAACTCGGAGAGCTCGATGAGGGTGAGCTCCTTGAACGCGTCGAGCAGCTCGTCGGTGGTGAGCTTCGCCATGATGGCGTGTCCTTTCTCGGGTGACCCGGGCCGTCGTGGCCCCAGGTCGGGGTTTCAGGTGGTGGTTGCCGAAGGGCTGAGGAAGCCTCAGGCCTCGGCGGAGTCGCCCTCGTCGGAGGCGGCCGCGGCCGCCTCGTCAGCGGGGGCCTCGTCCGCGGCAGCAGCCTCGGCCGGGGCCTCCTCGGCGGCGACGGGCGTGCCCGCACCACCTGCGAGGATCGTGGGGTCGTTCGCGGCCTTCTCCTGCAGCGCCGCGGCCAGTTGGGCCGCCTTGCTCGGGAGGGCGTTGAAGACGTAGAGCGCCTGCGAGAGCGACGCGGTCATCGCGCCGGCCAGCTTGGCCAGGAGGACCTCGCGCGACTCGAGGTCGGCCAGCTTGGCCACCTCGGCAGCGTCGAGAGCCTTGCCCTCGTAGACCCCGCCCTTGATGACAAGGTTCGGGTTCGCCTTGGCAAAGTCACGCAGACCCTTGGCGGCCTCGACGACATCGCCCTTGATGAAGGCGATGGCGGTCGGGCCGGTCAGGAGGTCGTCGAAGCCATCGATGCCGACGTTCTTGGCAGCGATCTTGGCGAGCGTGTTCTTGACCACGGCGTAGTTGGCGTTCTCACCGAGGGAGCGTCGGAGGTCCTTCAGCTCCTTGACGGTGAGACCGCGGTACTCGGTCAGCACGGCACCGGACGCGGCACTGAACTCGTCAGTGATCTCCGCGACGGCGGCCTGCTTGTCTGCCCGCGCCATGGGTCTCCTTCCGGACTACGAGTCCACCGGGAAGGGCCCTGGAAGAGGAAGACGCCCCGAGCGCAGGCTCAGGGCGTCGGACATTCGTGTCTCGTGCTCTTCACCTACGCTGGCGTCCGCCTCCTGGCGGAACCTTCGATCGAGTGCGTGCGCACCTGACGACCGGCGGTCTCTGGTTTCGCTGACAAGTATGCGGGCGCACTGGGCGCCCCGACAAATCGCGGGCACCGCCTGCGCCTTCGCACGGGGACACGCCCGCGCGGACCGCACCGGCCACGGTCACAGCCCGTCCTCTGCCGGCTTGAAGGGGGCGACCCGGAGCGTCGTGAGCATGCCGACATCGAGGGGAACGGTGTCGCCCTCGATCCGCGCGGGGACCCTCACGGGCACCTGGGCGGCGGCAAGTTGGACAACGAGCATCGACGCGCGCTCGGCGTCGTGGCCAGCGAGCTCGCCGGTCCACTCGAGTGTGGAGACGGCCTCCTCGCCGGGCGCCAGCCGCACCGGACCTGCGTGACCGGAACTCGGGGCGCCGCGCTCGACGGTGAGGGTGAAGCGGTGCCCCCACTCGCCCCTGGCACCGATGCCCGGGACCCCCGACACGGTGCACGGCCGCGACGAGGTGTTGGTGACCCGGATGCCGGTGTAGCGATGGCCGGCCGCGGCGTCGAACCCCTCAAGACGCGCGCTCGCCTCGTCGGGCCCGCACCGGTCGGCGGCGTCCGGCTCGGAGGCACGGGTCCTGAGCAGCGCCCTCAGAGCTGCGTCGCCAAGCTTCGCATCCGCAGTCGGCAAGGGGCCGTCGCCCGGCTGGTCCCAGTCCGGAGGGAGCTCGGCCTCGCTCGGCGGCCCGGCGCTGAGCGGCGGCTGCGAGGTGGTCGGCTCCTGGGCTGGCATCGCGGCGGGCCCCTCTGAGGTGGCTCCGCACCCGCTCAGCGCGAGCGCCGCCAGGGTCAGTGCGACCACCACGCGGCGACGTCCATTCCCGTCCACACTCTCATCCCATCACGAGTGGTCACTGGTGGCGCCGCGAACGCACCGGCGGTTGCCACAAGTGACCACGCGCGGAGCCGGCCGGCGGCGTACGACATGCCGAAGGCCCGCCACCCACCAGGGGCGACGGGCCTTCAGGGGTGAGCCAGGCTCAGGCCTCGTCCTCGACCGCGACGTTCTTGGTGCGGTTGGGGTCGACCTGGACACCGGGACCCATGGTCGTCGAGACGGTGACCTTCTTGACGTAGCGGCCCTTGGAGCTGGCCGGCTTGAGACGCAGCACCTCGTCGAGCGCCGCGGCGTAGTTCTCCGCGAGCTGGACCTCGGAGAACGAGGCCTTGCCGATGATGAAGTGCAGGTTGGCGTGGCGGTCGACGCGGAACTCGATCTTGCCGCCCTTGATGTCCGAGACGGCCTTGGCCGGGTCGGGGGTGACCGTGCCGGTCTTCGGGTTCGGCATGAGCGACCGCGGGCCGAGGACGCGACCGAGTCGGCCGACCTTGCCCATCAGGTCCGGCGTCGCAACGACGGCGTCGAAGTCGAGCCAGCCGCCGGCGACCTTCTCGATGAGGTCGTCGCTGCCGACGAAGTCGGCGCCCGCGGCACGAGCGGCCTCGGCCTTGTCGCCCTGCGCGAACACGAGCACGCGGGCGGTCTTGCCGGTGCCGTGCGGCAGGTTGACCGTGCCGCGGACCATCTGGTCGGCCTTGCGGGGGTCGACGCCGAGACGCATGACGACGTCCACGGTCTCGTCGAACTTCTTCTTGCTGGAGTTCTTGGCGATCTTGATCGCCTCGAGCGGCGCGTGGAGGGCGTTCTTGTCGAACGTCTCCGCAGCCGCGCGGTAGGTCTTGCTGCGCTGCATGATGCTTTCTCTTCTCTCTCGAAAGTCGTGGTTAGCGGGCCAGCGCGGCCCTCCCACGGTCAGTCAGTGGTGACGCCCATCGAGCGGGCGGTGCCCTCGACGATCTTCATGGCCGCCTCGATGTCGTTCGCGTTGAGGTCGGGCATCTTGGTCTGGGCGATCTCGCGCACCTGGTCCTTGGTCAGCTTGCCGACCTTGTCCTTGTGCGGGACGGAGGAGCCCTTCTGCAGACCCGCGGCCTTCTTGATCAGCTCAGCGGCCGGCGGGGTCTTCGTGATGAAGGTGAAGGTGCGGTCCTCGTAGATGGTGATCTCGACGGGGATCACGTTGCCGCGCATGGACTCCGTCTGGGCGTTGTACGCCTTGCAGAACTCCATGATGTTGACGCCGTGCGGACCGAGGGCCGTACCGACCGGCGGAGCCGGGGTCGCGGCGCCGGCCTGCAGCTGCACCTTGACGAGCGCTGCGATCTTCTTCTTCGGAGGCATTCCTTGTTCTCTTTCTTCCCGTGGTCATGACGAGAGGTACGACGTACCCCTCTGCCACCTGGCTGTTGCTGAGCAACCCGGACATTGTCCGCGCCCATCGGGCTCAGCGTGAAATCCGGAGCGCGAGCCCCGGGAGGACTCAGACCTTCTGGATCTGCGAGAAGCTGAGCTCGACCGGCGTCTCGCGGCCGAAGATCTCGACGAGGGCCTTGACGCGCTGCGACTCGGCGTTGAGCTCGGTGATCGTCGCGTGGAGTGTGGCGAACGGGCCGTCCACGACCATGACCGAGTCACCGACGCCGAAGTCGGCGACCTCGACCGGCTTCTTCGCGGTGGTGGCACCGGCCGCGGCGGCGGCACCGGCGGCCGCAGCCTCGGCCTCGGCCTGCGCGACGACGGCGGGGGCGAGCATGTTCTCGACCTCGGTCATCGACAGCGGAACCGGCTGGTGGCTGTGGCCCACGAAGCCCGTCACCGACGGGGTGTGGCGGACGGCCGCCCAGGACTCGTCGGTGAGATCCATGCGGACCAGGACGTAGCCAGGGAGGACGGTGCGCTTGACCATCTTGCGCTGGCCGTTCTTGATCTCCGCGACCTCCTCGGTGGGGACCACGATCTCGTGGATGTAGTCCTCCATGTTGAGGGAGACGATGCGGTTCTCGAGGTTCGACTTCACCCGGTTCTCCATGCCGGAGTAGGTGTGGATCACGAACCAGTCACCGGGCTTGGCCCACAGCTCGCGGCGGAACGCCTCGAGCGGGTCGTTCTCGTCGGCGGCCGGCTCGGCCTCGTCACCGGTCTCGGCGTCGTCCTCGACACCGTCCACGGCGTCGTCGAGCTCGGCGTCGAAGGTGTCGGGCTCGATGACCTCGTCGGCCTCGGCCGCCACGTCGCCGGCCTCCGCGATCTCCTCGGAGGCGGTCGCGTCGAGGGACGGCTCGGCCTCGGGGCTCCCCGAGGTCACCGTCTCGTCGGTGTAGTCCTGCTCAGACACGCGCTGCTCCATACCTTCGATTGCCATTCACTTCCAGGTTCGCTCAGGCGGTCTTCCGACCGGTCAGTCCCGGCCGCCGAAGACCCAGAACGCCAGCTTGCCCAGGCCCAGATCGAGTGCCGACGTGATCGCCATCAGCACGACCACGAACACCAGCACGACCAGGAAGTACGTCGTCAGCTGCTGCTGCGTCGGCCAGACGACCTTCCGCAGCTCGGCGACGACCTGCCGGTAGAAGACGGGGAGAGTCGTGCGCTCGTCCTTCTTGCGCTCGCGCGGCGTGGGGACCGCTTTGCTGTCCGTCACGTCCGTCACCTCTCCTAGAACTTCCGGGTCTTGCAGGGCACGAGGGACTTGAACCCCCAACCTTCGGTTTTGGAGACCGATGCTCTGCCAGTTGAGCTAGTGCCCTTCGATGGATCACACGGCTGGGAGCGCTGGTTGAGGGCGCGCTTCAGCATGTGGCGAAACCACCAAGCGTGGAGTCTACGGGGCCGGCGGTCCCGACACCAAAAGTGGGGGCATATCGGGGCTTGCGGCGCCCGTGCGGGCCGCGTCGCGGGCTCGGTCGCCGGCGGCGTACGACGGGCCGAAACCGATGCTCGCCAGACCGGCCGCTCCCCGTAGCATGGGCGCATGACCTCTCTGCCTCGCGAACGACGAGTCTCTGCGCGGATCGGCGCCATCGCCGAGAGCGCCACGCTGAAGGTGGACGCGAAGGCGAAGGCGCTCAAGGCCGAGGGCCGCGCCGTGATCGGCTTCGGCGCCGGCGAGCCCGACTTCCCGAGCCCCGACTACGTCGTCGAGGCGGCGGTCGAGGCGGCGCGCGACCCGAAGAACCACCGCTACTCCCCCGCCGGCGGGCTCCCCGAGCTCAAGAACGCGATCGTGGCGAAGACCAAGCGTGACTCCGGGCTCGACGTCACGGCGGCGCAGGTGCTGGTCACCAACGGCGGCAAGATGGCGGTCTACGAGGCGTTCGCGGCCCTGCTGGACGAGGGCGACGAGGTGCTCCTGCCGGCGCCGTACTGGACGACCTATCCCGAGGCGATCAAGCTCGCCGGCGGCGTCCCGGTCGAGGTCTTCGCCGACGAGACCCAGGACTACAAGGTCACTCCTCAGCAGCTCGACGCGGCCCTGACGAAGAAGACGAAGGTCCTGCTCTTCGTCTCCCCGTCCAACCCGACCGGCGCCGTCTACACCACCGCCGAGATCCAGGCGATCGGCGCGTGGGCCGCGGAGAAGGGTCTGTGGGTCGTCACCGACGAGATCTACGAGCACCTGACCTACGACGGCGTGGAGACCGGCTCGCTCCCGGTGCTGTGCCCCGAGGTCGCCGACTACACCGTCGTCCTCAACGGCGTCGCCAAGACCTACGCCATGACCGGCTGGCGGGTGGGCTGGCTCATCGGCCCGGCCGACATCGTCAAGGCCGCCACCAACCTGCAGTCGCACGCCACCTCCAACGTCGACAACGTCGCTCAGCGCGCCGCCCTCGCCGCGGTCTCCGGCGACCTCTCGGCCGTCGAGGTGATGAAGGAGGCGTTCGACCGGCGACGCACGCTCATCGTCTCGATGCTCAACGACATCCCCGGCGTCGTCTGCCCGACCCCGAAGGGCGCGTTCTACGCCTTCCCGTCCGTCAAGGGCCTGCTCGGCAAGGAGTACGTCACCGCGGCCGGCCCGAAGGTCATCGAGACCTCCGCGGAGCTGAGCGAGTTCATCCTCGAGCAGGCCGAGGTCGCGATCGTCCCGGGCGAGGCGTTCGGAGCGCCGGGCTACCTCCGGCTCTCCTACGCCATGGGCGACGACGACATCGTCGAGGGCATCACCCGCCTCCAGAAGCTGTTCAGCTAGTTGCGCGATCTTCGGGCGCTGCCGAAGGCGCACCTGCACCTGCACTTCGCCGGGGCGATGCGGCACGCCACGCTGCTCGAGCTCGCGGCGCGCGACGGGATCCACCTTCCCGACCAGCTCGTGGCGGAGTGGCCGCCGCGGCTGAGCGCCGCCGACGAGAAGGGCTGGTTCCGCTTCCAGCGGCTCTACGACGTCGCCCGCTCGGTCCTGCGCACGGAGGCCGACGTACGCCGGCTCGTGCGCGAGGCCGCCGAGGACGACGTGCGCGACGGCGGGCGGTGGCTGGAGATCCAGGTCGACCCCTCGGGCTACGGCGCGCGCTTCGGCGGGGTCACCGCATTCACCGAGCTCGTGCTGGACGCCGTCGCCGAGGCGTCCCGCGAGACCGGCCTCGGGATCACGCTCGTCATCGCCGCGAACCGGACCCGCCACCCGCTCGACGCGCGCACGCTGGCCCGGCTCGCCGCCCAGTACGCCGGC
This sequence comes from Nocardioides eburneus, assembly GCF_040838215.1. NCBI lineage: Bacteria > Bacillati > Actinomycetota > Actinomycetes > Propionibacteriales > Nocardioidaceae > Nocardioides > Nocardioides eburneus. Next base: position 28,733 of record NZ_JBFPJR010000009.1, read on the forward strand.
CGTGGGGTCGTGGGGTTCGGTCTCTCCAACGACGAGCGCCGCGGCCGCACGGAGGAGTTCGACCACGCCTTCGCGATCGCGGAGCGCGCCGGTCTGCTCCTCGTGCCTCACGGCGGCGAGCTGCGTGGACCCGAGCACATCCGGACCGTGATCGACGCGCTCCACGCGGACCGGCTGGGCCACGGCGTACGCGTGGCGGAGGACGCCGAGCTGCTCGATCTCGTCGCCGCGGCCGGGATCACCCTCGAGGTCTGCCCGACCTCCAACGTGTCGCTCGGGGTCTACACCGACCTCTCCTCGGTGCCGTTGCCGACGCTGCTCGATGCCGGTGCGACGGTGGCGCTGGGCGCGGACGACCCGCTGCTCTTCGGGTCGCGGCTGGCCGGACAGTACGCCACCATGCGCGCGGCCCACGACCTCTCGGACGAGACGCTCGCCGAGCTCGCCCGGATGTCCGTGCGGGCGTCCGCCGCGCCGGAGTCCGTGACCGCCGCGATCCTCGCCGACATCGACACCTGGCTCCAGCAGGGTTGAAACCCGCCGACTACGGAAGACTGACCACCATGACCGGGAACCCCTACGACCCCCAGCCTGACGACCAGCAGCCCGACGAGCCCCGCGTGGACCTCGGCAAGGGCGGCCCCGCCACCCCGCCGCCGAGCCCCTACGGCACGCCGTACGGGCAGCAACCGCCCTACGGCCAGCAGGGCCAGCAGGGCCAGCAGCCCTATGGGCAGCCGTCCTACGGCCAACAGCCGTACGGGCAGCCGGCGTACGGCCAGCAGCAGCCCTACGGGGCGACGCCGTACGGCAACCTCCCGCAGAAGGACGGCAGCGCGACGACGGCGATGGTCCTCGGCATCGTCGCGGTGGGCGGGATGTTCATCTGCGGCGTGACGATCCTGCTCTCGCCGGTCGCGCTCGTCATGGGGCTGAACTCCAAGAAGCGGATCGACGCCTCGGGCGGGCGGCTCATGGGGCGCTCGGAGGCGCAGACCGGCTTCGTGCTGGGCATCATCGGCTGTGTCCTGCTGGCGCTGGCGATCATCGCGATCATCCTCATCATCATCGTCGCCGTGGCCTCCGACGGAGGGTCGAGCAGCTACGACTACGACAACACCTACGACTACAACGCCCTGGCCGCGCTCGCCCTCCCCCGCTGAACCGCTCCCCCACCACCTGATGCGCTGCTCCTACTTCGACGCCGGCGTCTGCCGTTCGTGCCACTGGCTCGGCCAGGCGTACGACGACCAACTGGCCCGCAAGCAGGAGCGGGTGTCCCAGGCCCTGGCCGCGGTGGCGCCCCTGCGCTGGGAGGAGCCGGTCCGCAGCCCGGACGAGGGGTTCCGCAACAAGGCGAAGATGGTCGTGGCCGGCACGGTCGAGGAGCCGACGCTCGGCATCCTCGACCACGCCGGCCGGGGCGTCGACCTGCTCGCCTGCGGCCTGCACGCACCCGGGCTCCAAGCGGCCCTGCCGGCGCTGCGTCGCTTCGTGACGCGGGCCGGGCTGACGCCGTACTCCGTGCCCGAGCGGCGCGGCGAGCTCAAGCACGTCATCGCGACCGAGTCGACCGACGGCGAGCTGATGGTCCGATGGGTGTTGCGCTCCACCGAGGCGGTCGGACGGATCCGGAAGCACCTTCCCTCACTGCGTGAGGAACTGCCGGTCGCGGTCGCGTCCGTCAACCTGCAGCCGGAGCACAAGGCCATCCTGGAGGGCCCCGAGGAGATCTTCCTGACCGAGCGTGAGGCGCTCACCATGCGGGTCAACGGGATCGACCTCCACCTCCGCCCGCACAGCTTCTTCCAGACCAACACCGAGGTGGCGGCCGCGCTCTACCGGCATGCCCGCGACCTCGTCGACGCCGCCTCGCCGACGACCGTGTGGGACCTCTACTGCGGCGTCGGCGGCTTCGGCCTGCACGTCGCCTCGCCGGCGCGGTCCGTCACCGGGGTCGAGTCCAGCAAAGCGGCGGTCGAGGCCGCGGCAGCGAGCGCCGCGAGCCTCGGGATCGGTGGCACGACCTGGCTGGCGGGCGACGCGACGTCGTACGCGTTCGAAGCGGGAGCCGGGAAGGCGCCGGACCTGGTCGTGGTCAACCCGCCCCGGCGCGGGATCGGCCCGACGCTCGCCGGCTGGCTCGAGGCGTCAGGCGTCGGTCACGTCGTCTACTCCTCGTGCAACGTCGACACGCTGGCGCGCGACCTGGCCGCGATGCCGTCGCTGCGGCCCGTCTCCGCCCGGCTGCTCGACATGTTCCCCAACACGCCCCACCACGAGGTCCTCGTCCTCCTGGAGCGGTGATCCGCACCATCCGCGCCGAGTCGGCCTCACAGGGTGACGCCGAGGAGCACCGGTTCGTTGACCAGGGTGATCCCGAACCGGTCGCGGACACCGTCCCGGATCTCGCGGGCGAGTGCGAGCAGGTCGGCGGTCGTGGCATCGCCGCGGTTGGTGAGGGCGAGGGTGTGCTTGGTGGAGAGGGTGACCGGACCGTGGCCGGGATACCCCTTGCCGAAGCCGGCATGGTCGATGAGCCAGGCGGCGGAGGTCTTCACCGTGCCGTCCGGTTGGGGGTACGACGGCGCGCCGTCGGGCACGAGCGTGGGATCGACCACCGGGTTGGTGAAGAACGAGCCGGCCGACCAGGTGTCATGGTCGTCGGCATCGAGCACCATGCCCTTGCCGCGGCGTAGGCCCAGCACCGCCGCGCGTACGTCGCGTGCGGGAACCCGGTCGCCCGGCGCGACACCGAGGGCGCGCGCCAGCTCGGCGTAGGCGACCGGAGCGCCGAGATCGCCGAGATCGCCGAGGGTGAGCTGGAAGGTCACCGACAGCACGACGTGGCGGTCGGGGTCGGCCTTGAACCGCGACCAGCGGTAGCCGAAGCCGCAGTCGGCGTTGGCGAAGGTGCGGATGCCGCGCAGCGTGCGGTCCCAGACCCGGACCGACCAGATCGTCTGGGAGACGTCCTGGCCGTAGGCACCGACGTTCTGGATGGGCGTCGCGCCGACCCGCCCGGGGATCCCGGAGAGTGCCTCCACGCCCACCCAGCCCTTGTCGACGGCGAGCGCGACGAGGTCGTCCCAGGTCTCGCCGGCCGCGACCGTGACCAGGACGCCGCCACACGAGGGGTCGTCCGTGTCCGGGGTGATGCCCGACGTCGCGACCTCGACGACCGTGCCGTCGAAGCCCTCGTCGGCCACCACCAGATTGCTGCCGCCGCCGAGGACGAGGACGCGTCGCCCGGCGGCGTCCGCCGCCGAGACCGCCTCGGTGAGCTCCGCCTCGGTCGTCGCGACGATGTGCTCGGCCGCCGGACCGCCCAGCCGCAGGGTGGTGTGGTCGGCGAGCAGCTCAGGCACGGACGACGGCCTTCGGCATCCCGAGGACCTTCTGTCCGGCGCTGGTGACCTCCAGCGAGATCGTCGCCAGGCCGTCGGCCAGGGTCTTCACCGTGCCCGCGACCGTGACAGTGGTGCCGTCCTCGTCATCGGAGACGACGACAGGGTTGGTGAACTTCCCGCCGAGCTCGACCACCTCGGCACCGCCGGTCCACTCCGAGACCGCACGCGCGACCAGCGCCATGGTGAACATGCCGTGCGCGATCACGCCCGGGAGGCCGACCGCGGTCGCGACCCGATCGGACCAGTGGATCGGGTTGAAGTCACCGCTCGCGCCGGCGTAGCGGACGAGCGCCGCACGGGTGACGGGGAACGTCGTCGGCCCGAAGGTCTGCCCCTGCTCGAGGACCTGCTCGGTCACTGCTCCTCCTCGGGGCCGCGGTGGACGAGCGTCGCCGTCGCGGTGCAGACCAGCGCCCCGCGGTCGTCGGTGAGCTCGGAGACCGTGCCGATGATGTCGTTGCCGCCGATCTGACGCAGGCTGGCGACAGAGAGCGTCGCGGTGAGCACGTCGCCGGGGACGACGGGGCGCGCGTAGGCGAACCGCTGCTCACCGTGGACGATCCGGGAGAGCTCCACCCCGACCTCGTCGAGGAAGGCGTTCATCGCCTCGAAGGCGAGCACGATCGGGAAGGTCGCGGGCACCGGGTCGCCGCTCTCCCACCCGGCTCCGCTCGCCGCGGCGAACTCACGCACCTTCTCCTCAAAGACCCGGTAGGGCCTGGTGGGCGGGAAGACACGACCCACCAGCGACTGGTCGACAGGCATGGATCCACCTTAGTGAGTGCGGTCGGCGCGCCGGCCTCGAGGCTCCGCGGCGGACGGCTCGTGCATCGACGGCCGTCGCAGATGCCAGAAGGGCCCGTCCACCGTGGACGGGCCCTTCTGGTGAAGACCTGCTGCGACGATCAGCGAGTCGCGAGGCTCAGCGGGTCTCGCGGTGCGGCTGGTGCTTGCGGCAGCGGGGGCAGAACTTCGCCAGCTCGATCCGGTCGGGGTCGTTGCGGCGGTTCTTCTTCGTGATGTAGTTGCGCTCCTTGCACTCAACGCAGGCGAGAGTGATCTTGGGGCGAACGTCGCTGCTCTTGCTGGCCACGGGAAGTCCTCTTGTTGCTGATCGGTGCGGTTGGGCTGGTAGCGGGGGCGGGGATCGAACCCGCGACCTCACGATTATGAGTCGTGCGCTCTAACCGCCTGAGCTACCCCGCCTCTAACAGCCTGCGACCGCCGATCTATTCCTTGCGGGAACGAACCGGCGGACCGCCTGCTTCGAGCCCCTTTACGGAATCGAACCGTAGACCTTCTCCTTACCATGGAGACGCTCTGCCGACTGAGCTAAAGGGGCGACGGGCGAGAACATTACAGGGGTCCCGCGAGGGCGACAAATCGAGCCGCACTCGACGTCGTCCGCCCAGGTCAGAGGTGCTTTCCGGCCCGCACCGACCCCGTCTCGGTCACGGCGCGAGCGTGGCGAACGGACGCGCCTGCTCGAGCTCGAAGGCCAGCTCGAGGAGGGTCGCCTCCTGTCCACGCCCCGCACCCAGCATCATCCCCTGGGGCAGGCCGGCCGCGGTGGTGTGCAGCGGCAGCGAGACCGCCGGCCCGCCGGTGACGTTCTGCAGCGGAGTGAAGGCGACCCAGTCCATGAGCCTCCCCATCACGGTCTCGTAGTCGCGGGTCGGAGCGAGGTAGCCGACCTCCGGCGTCTCATGGGCGACGGTCGGCGTCAGGACGACGTCGTAGGTCTGGTGGAAGTCCTCCATCGCCGCCTCGATGGCCCGGAGCCGGCGTACGGCGCCCGGGAGGTGGCGCAGGTTGCGCTGGCAGTGGGCCGCAAGCCCCAGTGTGAGGTTGTCGAGCCTGGCCTTGTCCCAGGTCCGGCCGCGGACGGGACCGGTGCTGACGAGCGTGAGCGCGAGGGATCCCCAGAAGAGGACGAAGTCCTCCGGCAGGGTCGGCGGGAGCGGTGCGACGGCATGCTCGACGACGTGACCGAGCTCCTCGAGCAGCGCGGCGGTCTTGAGCGCGAGGTCGGCGACCTCCGGACTCGCACTGCGGCCGAGCGCCTCGGTGAAGACCGCGACCCGCAGCCGCTTGCGGCCGGGACCGGCGACGTCGCCCACCGGCGGCAGGGAGAGGTCACGGTGGACCTTCTCCGCCTCACGCAGGAAGACGGCGGTGTCGCGGACCGTGCGGGTCAGGACCCCGTCGGCGACGATCCGCAGCGGCAGCAGCTGGAAGAACCGGTCCTGAGCGACCCGGCCGCGCGTCGGCTTCAGGCCGACGAGTCCGTTGACGCTCGCCGGGATCCGGATGGAGCCGCCACCGTCGTTGCCGTGGGCGATCGGGACGGCACCGGCCGCGACGAGCGCGCCGGCGCCCGCCGACGAGGCGCCCGCCACCCGGTCGGTGTCCCAGGGGCAGCGCACGGCGCCCAGGCGAGGATGCTCGGCCGTCCCGGAGAAGCCGTACTCCGAGAGCTGGCTCTTGCCGAGCGAGACCAGGCCCATCTTCATCAGCATCTTGGTGAGCTCGCCGTTGCGGCGTGCCGGCCGGGCGGCGTACGCGTCGGTGCCGTGCCGCGTCGGCACGGCGGCGACGTCGACGTTGTCCTTGATGAGCGTGGGCACGCCGGCGAAGAACCCGGTCCTCGGGCCCGCGGCCTCCACGCGGGCCCGGTCGAAGGTGCGATAGGCCATCCCACCCAGCTCCGGGTCGACCCGCTCGATCCGCGCGATGGCCGCTTCCACGGCCTCGCTCGGCGAGATCGCGCGGCGTTGGATCGCCTCGCACACGCCGACCGCGTCCAGCGCGCCGAGAGCATCGTCCGTGAACGCATGCACACGAGCCATGTCGACAAATTAGCGACCCGACGCCAGCGCCCGGCGAGAGGCCGCCGGATCGTCCCGAGAAGTCAGTACGCCGGACGGCGACCCCGCGCGGAGAATCGGTGACCTCTCGGGCGGAACGGGCGCCCTCTTGCGCGGAACGGGTGACTCCTCGCGCAGAACGGGTGACTCCTCGCGCGGAACGGGCGACTCCTCAGAGCGACGCGCTGAGGCGGCGGTCGATGGTGGCCGGGGCGAGGACGTGCTCGATGGCGATCGCCGCGCAGCCGACCAGCCCGGCCGAGTCCGCATGACGGGCGGGCTGGAAGACCAGCTCCCGCGTGGCGAGGGCGGTGGAGCGCGCATAGACACTCTCCCGGACCCCGGCGGTGTAGAGGTCGAATGCGGCCCCCATGTCGCCGCCGATCACGACCACCTCCGGGTTGAGCAGGTTGATCGCAATGGCGAGCAGCTCGCCGACGTACCGGCCGCTCTCACGCAGCAGGCCGCGAGCGACGGCGTCACCGGCGAGCGCGGAGGTGACGAGGTCGCGGACGTGGCCGGCGTCGACCCCCGACTCCACCAGCCGCTGGACGAGGGCCCATCCGCCGGCGACGGTCTCGAGACAGCCGGACGAGCCGCACCGGCAGGGCCGGTCGCCGGCGGCCTCGAGCCGGGTGTGGCCGATCTCGCCGGCCGCGCCCAGATGACCGTGGACCACCTGCCCTTCGGCGATGAGACCGAGACCGAGACCGGTGGAGGCCTTCACGACGAGCGCGTCCCGCGGATGGGGCCCGGGACCGAAGAGCTCGGAGCGGGCGAGCGTCTCCGCGTCGTTGGCGAGCACGAGGGGCGCGTCGGTGAGCTCGGCGAAGTACGGCGCCAGCTCGACCCCGTCCCAGCCGCCCATGACGGGCGAGTCGACGCTCACCCGACGGACCGGGTCGACGATGCCGGGCAGGCTCATGCCGATGCCGAGGACCGGCGGGTCGACGCTCTCCATCATCTTGTGGAGCCGCTCGACCAGCTGAGGCATGAGCTCCTCCGCGGAGATGCCGACCGCATGGTCGCGGGTGTCCCCCACCAGCTCACGGCCGTCGAGGTCGAAGATCGCCAGCTGGCTGCGGCTGCGCCCGACCGCGACGGCCAGGACGACACCGGCGTCCTGGTTGAACACGAGCGCCCCCGGCGGACGACCACCGGTCGAGGCCAGCTCCTCGCCGAGCACGACGAGCCCGGCGTCGACGAGGGAGGCGACCCGCGCGACCACGGCGGTGCGCGAGAGGCCGGTGAGACGGCGCAGGTCGGTGCGGGTCGCGGCCTGGCCGGTACGGATCAGCTGGAGCACGTCACCAGCGGTCGACATCTCGGTCACTCGCGCATCATAAGGTGGTGACTTCTGCCTTAAAAATACCTTTCTGGTGCTTGTATCGATCAAATATCGATGCGACGGTAGTCACATGACCCGAACCCGCGGCGCTGCCCCGGCCAGCCATCCGCTTCCCGAGCACTGTGACTTCACGGTCTTCGGCGGCACCGGCGACCTCGCGCTCCGCAAGCTGCTGCCGGCGCTCTATCAGTGCGACCGCGAGGGCCGCCTGCCCGAGGACACCCGCGTCCTCGCGCTGAGCCGGGCGGCGTACGACGACGACGCCTACCGCGCGATCGCTCGCACGGCCCTCGCCGAGCACGTCCCCGCGGAGCAGCACGACCTCACCGTCGTCGAGCGACTCCTGGGCCGGCTCCACCACCTCACCCTCGACGTCACCGACGACCACGACTGGCACGCGCTCTACGGCCGACTCAAGGACCGCCGGGACTTCGCGGGGACGGTCCGCGTCTTCTACCTCGCCGTGGCGCCCGTGCTCTACGAGACGATCTGCCGCCACCTCGGCAGCGGTGGGGTGGCCGCCGATCCGTCCCGCGTCGTCCTGGAGAAGCCGATCGGCCACGACCTCGCCTCCGCGCGAGTCGTCAACGACGCCGTCGGCAGCGTGTTCGCCGAGTCGCAGATCTTCCGGATCGACCACTATCTCGGCAAGGAGAGCGTGCAGAACCTGCTGGTCACCCGCTTCGCCAACACCTTCCTCGAGCCGCTGTGGAACAGCCAGTGGATCGACCACGTCCAGATCACGGTCTCCGAGACCCTGGGCGTCGGCGACCGCGCGGCCTACTACGACGCGTCCGGGGCGCTGCGCGACATGGTGCAGAACCATCTGCTCCAACTGCTCTGCCTCGTCGCGATGGAGCCGCCGCTCGAGGTCGGCCGCGAGGACGTGCGTGACGAGAAGCTCAAGGTGCTGCAGGCGCTCCGGCCCATGACGCCCGAGGACGTCGACCACGACGTCGTGCGCGGCCGCTACCGCAGCGGTTACGTCGAGGGGCGGCCGGTGCCAGCGTACGACGAGGAGATCGCGGCTCTCGAGGCCGGCGACGGCACCACCGAGACGTTCGTGGCGCTGCGCGCGGAGGTCTCGAACTGGCGCTGGGCCGGGGTGCCGTTCTACCTGCGGACCGGGAAGCGGCTCGACCGCCGGCTCTCCGAGATCGTCATCGTCTTCAAGGCCACCCCCACCGATGTCTTCCCCCACCGCGAGGGCCTGACCGAGCCCAACAAGCTCACCATCCGGGTCTCGCCCGACGAGGGGATGCAGCTCCACCTCACCGCCAAGGAGCCCGGCCCCGGCGGCTACCGGCTGCGGCCGGTGTCGCTCGACCTGAGCTACGCCACCACCTTCGCCAACCGCTCCCCCGACGCCTACGAGCGACTGCTCATGGACGTCATCCGCGGCATCCCCACGCTCTTCATGCGTCGCGACGAGGTCGAGGCCGCCTGGGCGTGGTGCGAGCCGATCCTGCAGCACTGGGCAGCCTCCGGGCTGCCACCCAAGCCCTACCCGGCGGGGACGCCGGGTCCGTCCGCGGCCTTCACGCTCATCGAGCGCGACGGCCGCTCGTGGCAGGAGTATCTGTGATCCCACCCTCGCCTGTGCACCCCGTCGTGGAGGCCGTGACCCGGCGCATCGCCGACCGCTCGGCGGCCGGTCGCTCGGCCTACCTCGACCGGGTCCGTGCCGCCGCCTCGCGCGGCCCCGCCCGTGGCCGACTCGGCTGCGGCAACCTCGCCCACGGCTTCGCCGCGGCCGACCCGACCGCGAAGGCGGCGCTGCGCGCCGGCCTCAAGCCCAACGTCGCCATCGTCACGAGCTACAACGACATGCTCAGCGCGCATGCGCCGTACGCCGACTACCCGCCGGTCCTCAAACAGGCCGTCCTCGAGGCCGGCGGCATCGCCCAGGTCGCGGGCGGAGTGCCCGCGATGTGCGACGGCATCACCCAGGGCCGCGACGGCATGCAGCTCTCGCTCTTCAGCCGCGACGTCATCGCGATGTCGGCCGCGATCGCGCTCTCCCACGACATGTTCGACGGCACGCTGATGCTCGGCGTCTGCGACAAGATCGTCCCCGGCCTGCTGATCGGCGCGCTCTCCTTCGGCCACCTGCCGACGGTGTTCGTCCCGGCCGGGCCGATGGCGTCCGGGCTGCCCAACGCCGAGAAGGCGCGCGTCCGGCAGCTCTTCGCGGAGGGCAGGGTCGGGCGCGAGGAGCTGCTCGAGGCGGAGTCGGCGTCGTACCACTCGCGCGGGACGTGCACGTTCTATGGCACCGCCAACTCCAACCAGCTGCTCATGGAGGTCCTCGGGCTGCACCTCCCGGGCGCCTCCTTCACCAGCCCCGACACGCCGCTGCGCGAGGCCCTCACCCGGGCCGCGGCCGCGCGCGTCACCCGGCTGTCGCTCGAGGGTGCGCCCGGCATTGGCGAGATCGTCGACGAGAGGGCGGTCGTCAACGCCTGCGTCGCGCTGCTCGCCTCGGGCGGCTCGACCAATCACACGCTCCACCTGGTCGCCATCGCCCGCGCCGCCGGGATCGTGCTGACCTGGGACGACCTGGCCGAGCTCTCGGCGGTCGTGCCGCTGCTCGCCCGGATCTATCCCAACGGGCAGGCCGACGTGAACCACTTCCACGCGGCCGGCGGCATCGCCTTCCTGATCCGCACGCTGCTGGAGCACGGCCTCCTCCACGAGGACGTCCGCACCGTGCTGGGGCGCGGGCTGGCGGCGTACGCCTGCGAACCGCGCCTCGCCGCGGACGGGGAGGTCACCTGGGTCGACGGCCCGTCGGTGTCCGGCGACCGTGCGGTCCTCCGCCCCGCCGACGACCCGTTCTCCCCGGACGGCGGGCTTCGCGTCCTCCACGGCGAGTTGGGTACGGCGGTCATCAAGACCTCCGCGGTCGCGCCGGAGCACCGCGTGGTGACCGCGCCGGCGATGGTCTTCGACGACCAGGCCGACTTCCTCGCCGCCTTCCAGGACGGCGAGTGCGACGGGCGCGACCTGGTCGCGGTGATCCGCTATCAGGGCCCGGCGGCCAACGGCATGCCCGAGCTCCACAAGCTCACCCCGGCGCTCGGCGTGCTGCAGGACCGCGGCTTCCGGGTCGCGATCGTGACCGACGGGCGGATGTCGGGCGCGTCGGGGAAGGTCCCGGCCGCCATCCACGTGACGCCCGAGGCCGCTCTCGGAGGCCCGCTGTCGCGGGTCGTCGACGGCGACCTCATCACCGTCGACGCCGACGCCGGCCGGCTCGTCCTCCACGTCGCCACCGAGGAGCTCGCCGCCCGGCCCTCGACCGGTCGCGCGCCCCACGACGAGGAGCTCACCGGCACCGGACGGGAGCTCTTCTCGGCGTTCCGCGCCACCGTCGGCTCCGCCGACACCGGCGCCTCCGTCTTCACCGCCCTCACGCAGCCCCAGGAGTCCCCCGTTGCCCAGCGCGTCTGACGTCCTCGCCCTCTCCCCGGTCGTCCCCGTCGTCGTGGTCGACGCCGTCGAGCAGGCCGTGCCGGTCGCTCGCGCGCTCGCCGCCGGCGGCGTGCCCCTCGTCGAACTCACCCTCCGCACCCCGGTCGCCCTCGACGCGATCCGCGCCATCGCCGCCGAGGTGCCCGAGGTGGCGGTCGGCGCCGGGACCATCACCTCGCCCGGCGCGGCGAAGCAGGCGCTCGACGCCGGCGCCCAGTTCCTCGTCTCCCCCGGCTGCACGCCGACGCTGCTCGCCGCCATGGCCGACACCGGCCTGCCCTTCCTGCCGGGGACCGCCACCGTCTCCGAGGCGATCGCCGTGCTCGAGGCGGGCTACCGGACGATGAAGTTCTTCCCGGCCGAGGCGTCGGGGGGCGTCGGCTACCTCTCCACGCTGCCCACGGTGATCCCGGACGCCGTCTTCTGTCCGACCGGCGGCATCAGCGCGGCCAACGCGCCGGCGTACCTCTCCCTCGCCAACGTCGCTTGCGTCGGCGGCTCCTGGCTCACGCCGAGGGACGTCCTCGCGGCCGGCGACTGGGCGCGGGTCACCGTGCTCGCGCACGAGGCGGCCACGCTGCGCTGAGGAGGCGCGGCGTGCGCGACGCTCAGGTCTAGACGCCGACGACTGCTCAGCCAGGGATGCAGCCGAACGGTCGCTCCCCTAGCGGAGTTCCGCACGGGGAGTGCGCATTCGTCTGCATCCCTAGACGACCGCGCGCCGCGGCGGCCTCACGACCCGCGCCGGAAGCAGGCGGGGTCGTGCGGATCGAAGATGCCGATCGCCTGCATGAGCGCGTGCATGGTGGTGGGTCCGACGAACACGAAGCCGCGCTTCTTGAGCGCCTTGGAGAGCGCGGTGGACTCCGGCGAGACGGTCTCGGTCGCCGCCACCTCCCGCTCGGGCGCGAAGGAGAGCACGAACCGCTCCAGTCCGCCGTCCTCGCGGAGCGCGACGGTCGCGCGGGCGTTGGTGACCGCTGCGGCGATCTTGAGACGGTTGCGGACGATGCCGGCGTCCTGCATCAACCGCGCCTGGTCCTCGTCGGTGAACGCCGCGACCGCGTCGGCCTCGAAGGCCTCGAACGCGGCCCGGAAGGCCGGGCGCTTGTGGAGGATCGTCGACCAGGACAGCCCGGACTGGAAGGCCTCGAGGGTGAGGCGCTCGAGGTACGCCGCCTCGCCGGTGACCGGCACGCCCCACTCGGCATCGTGGTAGTCCTGCATGACGCCCGCGCTCCCGGCCCATGCGCACCTGACCAGGTCCTTCATCCTGCTCCCAGCTCCTGTCCGATCCGCTGCATCGTCGCGATCAGCCCGTCGGTCGCCTCCTCGGCGAACCGGTCGGCCGGCCCCGAGACGGAGAGCGCGGCGACGACGCTGCCCGGCGGACCGACGGGGACGGCGACGCAGCGCACCCCGGTCTCCTGCTCCTGCTCGTCGACCGCCCAGCCGCGTTCGCGGACCTGCGCCAGCTCAGTCAGGAAGGCGGCGAGGTCGGTGATCGTCGTCGGTGTCCGCGGCGGCAGGCCGGTGCGGCGCAGCAGCGCCGTCGTACGGTCGACCGGCTGGTCGGCGAGAAGGACCTTGCCGACCGCGGTGGAGTGGGGCGGGACATGCCGCCCGACCTCGGCGAACATGCGGAGCGTGTGCGGCGAGGGGACCTGACCGACGTAGACGACGTCGTCGCCCTCCAGGACGGCGAGGTTGGCGGTCTCTCCCGAGAGCCGTACGAGCTCGGCGAGATAGGGCCGGGCGGTGCGGACCAGGGAGCGGTGGGCAGCGTCGGCGAGACGCAGCGAGGCGGTCCCCAGGGAGTACTTCCGGGCGGCGTCCCGGCGGACATAGCCCCGCACGTGCAGCCCCTGGAGGAGCCGATGGACCGTGCCCTGCGCCAGCCCGGTGAGCTCGCTGAGCTCGCCCACGCCCCGAGGGCCCTCGGCCCGGGCGAGCTCCTCGAGGAGGTCGAGCGCACGGTCGAGCGACTGCACCGCCCCGGCCGGGCGGGACATGCTCTCGACCATGGCCCGACCCTACGGGACCATCCAGGCCAGGACGCCGGTGGCCTGGAGCCCCACGAGGGCGCACATGAACGCGATCATCACCAGGCTCCAGCCGACCACCCGCCGGAAGATGTCGCCCTCCCGGCCGCCCAGGCCGACGGCGGCCGCGGCGATCGCGAGGTTCTGCGGGCTGATCATCTTGCCGAGGACACCACCGGAGGAGTTCGCGGCCGCCATGAGCAGCGGGTCCAGGCCCGCCTTCGACGCGGTCTGCACCTGCAGGGCCCCGAAGAGCGCGTTCGACGAGGTGTCCGACCCCGTCACGGCCACGCCGATCCAGCCGAGCACCGGCGAGATCACCGCGAACGCCCCGCCCGCGCCCGCCAGCCAGGACCCGAGTGAGGCGGTCTGGCCGGAGAGGTTCATGGTGTACGCCAGCCCGAGGACCGCCATCACCGTGATGATCGCCGAGCGCAGGTCGACGTAGGTCTTCACGTAGGTGCGCGCGGCCACCGTCGGCGTGATCCGCAGGATCGCGGTCGTGATCAGGCCCGAGATGAGCAGGATCGTGCCCGCCGCGGGGAGCCAGTTGAGGGCGAACGTCGTCGTCGACACCGGGTCGCCGGCGGTGTTGAGCACGTTGAGGCCGGGCCAGTGCACCGGATGGGTCCACGGCTCCTTGGCGAGCTGCTCCTTGACCGCGGTGATGTTGGTGACCACGAACAGCACGATGATGACGGCGTACGGCGCATAGGCGAGCAGCACGTCGCGCCGGCTGTCACCCGGGGCGCCGTCCGTGCCCGCCGCCGCGGCATGGGCGCCGCCCGTGCCCGACCCGGCGTCCGGCGTACCGCCGACGCGGCGGCCACCGCCGGCCCCGTCGGATCGACCGGCGCGACCCGTGCGACCCGTGCGACCCGGGACGCTGGCGGCCGTCGTACCGCCGATGCTGCTGCCGGCCATCGCGACGCCGTCAGGGACCACGACGCGGTCGCCGCCGCGCGGCACCGGGGCGTGCACGGTGGGGGCGACGACCTCCCGCGTGTGCCAGACCCGGAGGAAGCCGACGAGCACCAGCGCGGAGAAGAGCGAGGCGACGATGTCGGCCAGCGTGACGGAGACGAAGTTGGCGGAGACGAACTGGCCCACGCCGAAGGCGAGACCGGTGACGAGCGCCGGCAGCCAGGTCTGCGCCAACCCGCGGCGGCCGTCGACGATGAGGACGAGGAACAGCGGGACGATGACCGCCAGGATCGGCGTCTGACGGCCGACCATCGAGCCGAGCGTGTCGACGTCGAGGCGCGGGTCGTTGTTGGCCCCCATGGCGACCGAGGAGAGCGTCGTGATCGGCACGGCCATCGCGCCGAACGCCACCGGCGCGGTGTTGGCGACGAGGGCCACGACGGCCGCCTTGAGCGGCTTGAAGCCGAGCGCCATCAACATGACGACGGTGATGGCGACGGGCGTGCCGAAGCCGGCGAGCGCCTCCAGGAGCGCCCCGAAGCAGAACGCGACGATGATCGCCTGGATCCGCTGGTCGGGGCTGACCTTGGCGAAGGTCCGCTGCAGCACCGCGAAGTGGCCGGTGGCGACGGTGAGGTTGTAGACCCAGATGGCGTTCACGACGATCCACAGGATCGGGAAGAATCCGTACGCCGCGCCCTCGCTGCCGGCGAGGAGCGCCTGCGTCGTGGGCATGTCGAAGGCCGCCACCGCCACGACGAGCGAGACCACCAGGGCGATGATCCCGGCCAGCCAGGCGCGCATGCGCAGGCCGCCGAGGAGCACGAACAGCACGAGGAGCGGGATCGCGGCGCACAGGGCGCTGAGCCCGAGCGACCCACCGACCGGGTCGAGATCTTGCTGGAACATGGTGACTCTCCCTTGCGGGGATGGTTCTTTTAGGAGGTGTCCGTCGACCGGGCGGACCTGAGCCGGTCGGGAGCGAGGCCCCGGATCGAGGCGTCGAGCACCTCGACCAGGTGGGCCATGCCCATGGCGTGCGCACCGAGGTCAGCACTGGCCGGGATCGACGAGGCGACCTGCAGGAGACAGCCCGGGTTGGCGGTCACGAGGACCTCCGCGCCGGTGTCGACGATGGCGGCGGCCTTGCGCCTGCCCAGCTCCGCGGCCGCCTCGGGGTGGAGGATGCTGTAGACCCCCGCCGACCCGCAGCAGATCTCCGGGTCGGCGATCTCGCGGACCTCCAGGCCTGGGATGCCGGCCAGCAGCCGCCGCGGCTGCGCCCGCACGCCCTGGGCGTGCGCGAGGTGGCAGGCGTCGTGGTAGGCCACGGTCAGCGGCAGTGGGTGACGCTCGGCCGCCGGTCCCAGCTCGTCGAGGACCTCGGCGATGTCGCGGACCTTGCCCTGGAAGGCGGCCGCCCGCGACGCGTAGGCCGGGTCGTCGGCCAGGAGTCGGGTGTAGTCCTTGAGCGTCGAGCCGCAGCCGGCGGCGTTGATGACGACGTAGTCGACCCCGTCGAGCCCGTGCGCCGCGTCGGCCTTCTCGAAGGTGTCGATCATGGCCCGTGCGTAGCGCTGGGCCTCCTCCTCGCGGCCGTTGTGGACCGAGAGCGCACCGCAGCAGCCCTGGTGGGCAGGTACGACGACCTCGCACCCCTCCGCGGCGAGGACCCGCGCGGTCGCGGCGTTGACCTCGGGGAAGAACGCGTCCTGGACACAGCCGGTGATCATCGCGACCGTGGCCCGCCTCGTCCCCTGGGCCGGGATCCGTGCGGGCATCCGCTCCGCGGGCTGCAGCGGCGGGGTGAGTCGCTCCATGGCGGCGAGGTGGGGCGCCATCCGCTCGAGGAGGCCCCCCGGCTTGGTGACCCTGCGGCGCAGCGCCCGGTCGAGCCCGGTCCGCTGCAGGGCGCGGATCGGACCGCGCAGGAGCCGCAGGCGACCCGGGTGGGGGAAGAGCGCGAAGACCAGTCCGCGCAGTGCCTTCTCCCTCATCGGGCGCTCGTGGTGTCGCTCGACCTGAGCGCGGGTCTGCTCGATGAGGGTGTCGTAGCGGACGCCCGAGGGGCAGGCGGTCACGCACGACATGCAGCCCAGGCAGTTGTCCCAGTGCTCGACCATGGCGTCGTCGAGCGGAGCGCCGTCGAGGCCCTCCTTCATCAGGTAGAGCCGCCCGCGGGGACTGTCCATCTCCTCGCCCCACAGCACGTAGGTGGGACAGGTCGGCAGGCAGAACCCGCAGTGGACGCAGTCACCGAGCAGCGCGGCGTCCGGTGGACGGTGGTCGTCGAACGCCCCCGAGGCGTAGCTGCGCGGGTCGGCGATCGACCCGGCCTCACCCGGCACGGGGTCCACGGCGGTCATCAGATCCCTCCTACGAATCTGCCCGGGGAGAGCCGGTGGTCGGGGTCGAACTCGTCCTTGACCCGCTGCATCAGTCCGAGCGCCGGCACCGGTCCCCACATGTCGAGCGCCGGCTTGAGCGAGCCCGGGGCGTCGAGGACGACGAGGCTGCCGTGGTGGTGGGCGCAGACGCCGCGGAGCCGCTCGACGGTGGCTGCGACCTCCTCGTGACTCCCCCGGCCCGCCTCGACCCCGAGCGCCGCATAGAGCACGCCGGCGCCGGCCGATCCGCGGATCCGGAGCCCACGCGCCTCGGTGAGCACATCGCGGAGCCCAGAGAGCCGGAAGGCCAGCTTGAGCGCGACCGCGCGGTCCTCGCCGGTCACGCTCGGGTCCCACGGGTAGGCGCCCCAGCCCTCCGGCGCGTCGCCGGACTCGGCCGGCCCTCCCCACAGCTCGCGTACGACGCCGGCCCGGCCCGCCACGCCGTCGGGCCGCCCCTCGAGGAGGACCGAGAGCGCCCCGTCGCCGGCCGGGTCGAGCGCGATCTCGACCGCCGCCGGCACGACCTGCGCGTGGACCACCGCCCGGGTGAGCTCCTGCGCCTCCTCGGCCGAGCCGACCCGCGCGGTGAGCCAGCGTCGGGCCGCGGGGACGGGGTGAAGGCGGAAGGTGCACTCCGTGACCACCGCGAGGGTGCCGTAGGACCCGACGAGCAGCTTGCCGACGTCGTACCCGGCGACGTTCTTGACCACCTTCCCGCCCGCCTTGGCGACGACGCCGTCCGCGCGCACGAGCGTGACGCCGATCAGCAGGTCGCGCATCGTGCCACCGACGAGCCGGTGGGGGCCGCTCGCATGGGTGGCGAGGGTGCCGCCGACGGTCGCTCCCGGGAGTGTCTCGTCGACGAGGAGCCGCTGGCCGGTCGCGGCGACGCATTCCTGGACCTCGCGGAGCGGGGTGCCCGCACGGGCGGTGACGATGAGGTCGCCGGCCTGGTGCTCGACCACGCCGCGCAACGCGGACAGGTCGAGCAGCACGTCGGCGGAGTCCGGCGGCAGCCCCCAGGTGAGCTTGGTCCGGGCACCGCACGGCACGAGCGTCTCTTTGGCGGCCGCGGTCTCGCGCAGCAGCGCGGACACCTCCGTCGTGCTCGTCGGCCGCTCGACGCGCCCGGCAGGGACACCGTCGACCGCGGTGGTCCCGAGCCGGCCGGCCGTCCGCTCCATCAGAAGACCTCCGCGAGGCCGGCTTCCTGCAGCGGATGGACGCCCTGGCGGCGGCCGGGACGCTCACCGCACAACCGCGGGGTCGGGAAGACCTTGCCCGGGTTGGAGATCCGGTCGGGGTCGAAGGCGCATCGGACGAGCTGCATCGTGTCGAGGTCGTCCTCGCCGAACATGCGGGCCATGGAGGGCGCCTTGTCGTGCCCCACGCCGTGCTCGCCCGTGATCGAGCCGCCGTGCTCGATGCACAGATCGAGGATCGCGCGGCTGACCGCCTCGGCCGCCTCGCCCGCCCCTGCGACGGCGTCGTCGAAGAGCACGAGCGGGTGGAGGTTGCCGTCGCCCGCGTGGAAGACGTTCGCGACCCGCACGCCGGACTCCCCCGAGCTCTCCGCGAGCGCGGCGATCCGGCGCAGGACCTCGGGCAGCGCCGTCCGCGGGATGACGCCGTCCTGCACGATGTAGTCGGGGCTGATCCGGCCCACCGCGGCGAACGCCGACTTCCGGCCCTTCCAGATCAGCGCCCGCTCGACGGCGTCGGTCGCCGTGCGCACCTCGAAGGCGCCGTTCTCCTCGCAGAGCCGCGTGATGTCGGCGTACTCCGCATCGACGTCGGACGAGGGCCCGTCGAGCTCGACGACGAGGACCGCGCCGGCCCCGACCGGGTAGTGACACTGGACGGCAGCCTCGGCCGCCTCGATCGAGAGCGCGTCCATCATCTCGATGGCGGCCGGGACGACGCCCGCCGCGATGATCGCCGAGACCGCCGCGCCCGCATGATCGGTCGAGTGAAACCCGGCGAGGACCGTGACGACCTTCTCCGGCAGCCGGGTGAGCCGCAGGGTCACCTCCGTGACGACACCGAGCGTGCCCTCCGAGCCGACGACCGCGCCGAGGAGGTCGTAGCCCGGCGTGTCCGGCGCGTCCCCGCCCAGCCTGACGACCTCGCCGTCGGGCGTGACCATCTCGACGCCCGTGACGTGATGGGTGGTGAAGCCGTACTTGAGACAGTGGGCACCGCCGGAGTTCTCCGCGACGTTGCCGCCGATCGAGCAGACCTGCTGGGAGGACGGGTCGGGGGCGTAGTAGTAGCCGTACGGCGTCGCCGCGCGCGTCACGTCGAGGTTGACCACACCCGGCTCGACGACCGCCCGCTGGTCCTCCACCCGCACCTCCTTGATGGCGCGCAGCCGCGAGGTGACGATCAGCACGCCGTCGGCATGCGGCAGGGCCCCTCCCGACAGCCCGGTGCCGGAGCCGCGGGCGACGTACGGGACGCCCAGCTCGGCGCAGGCCCGGACGATCTGTGCGAGCTGGGTGGCGTCGTCGGGGATGACGACCAGGGCCGGCGTGACGCGGTAGTGCGCGAGCCCGTCGCACTCGTAGGTGCGCAGCCGCGCCCGGTCGGTGATCACCCCCTCGGGGCGCAGCAGCTCCCGCGCCCGGGCGGTGAGCCGCCCGATCGCCGCCTCGCGGGGCTCGACGGGGATCACGGCATCTGCTCGTAGGCGGGCAGGGTGAGGAACTCGGCGTACTCCTCAGCGAGGGAGATCTCGGTGAAGGTCCTGCGCGCGTCCGCCCAGCGCCCCTGCGTCGTGTCGGTGCGCTCGGCGATCTTCGCCATCTCCTCGTCGATGAGCCGCTCGACGAGCTCGCGGGTGACCGTCGTGCCGTTCGAGAGCGTCACGCCGTTGTGGAGCCACTGCCAGACCTGGCTGCGGGAGATCTCGGCGGTCGCGGCGTCCTCCATGAGGTTGTTGATGCCCACCGCGCCCATGCCGCGCAGCCACGACTCGACGTACTGAATGCCGACCGAGATGTTGCTGCGCAGGCCGGCCTCGGTGATGTCCCCGGGGGTGGCCTTCACGTCCAGCAGCTGCTCGGCGGTGACGTGGACGTCCTCGCGGAGCCGGTCGAGCTGGTGCGGGCTCTCGCCGAGGCCCCGCTCGGCGAGCACCGTGTCGAAGACCTCCTTGCAGGTGGCCACCATGCCCGGGTGGGCCACCCAGGAGCCGTCGAAGCCGTCGTTGGCCTCCCGGGTCTTGTCGTCACGGACCTTGGCGAACGCGACCTCGTTGACCTCCGGGTCCTTGCTGGGGATGAAGGCGGCCATCCCGCCGATGGCATGCGCGCCGCGCTTGTGGCAGGTGCGGACCAGGAGCTCGGTGTAGGCGCGCATGAACGGCACCGTCATCGTCACGCTGTTGCGGTCGGGGAGCAGGAACTCCGTGCCGCGGGTGCGGAAGCACTTGATGACGCTGAACATGTAGTCCCAGCGGCCGGCGTTGAGCCCTGCGGAGTGGTCGCGCAGCTCGTAGAGGATCTCCTCCATCTCGAACGCCGCGGGGTAGGTCTCGATGAGGACCGTCGCCCGGATCGTGCCGCGCGGGATGCCGAGGAAGTCCTGAGCGAGGTTGAAGGCGTCGTTCCACAGCCGGGCCTCGAGGTGGGACTCCATCTTCGGCAGGTAGAAGTAGGGCCCCTGCCCGCGGTCGATCTGCAGCTGCCCACAGGTCGCGAGGTAGAGCGCGAAGTCGACCAACCCACCGCTGGTGCGTGCCCCGTCGACGAGGAGGTGCTTCTCCGGCAGGTGCCAGCCCCGTGGGCGTACGACGATCGTCGGCTGCTCCGCGGCGGTGACCTCGTAGTGCTTGCCGCTCTTGGCGTCGTCGAAGCTGATCGTGCCGCGGATCGCGTCGAGCAGGTTGAGCTGGCCGCCGACGACGTTCTCCCACAGCGGGGTGTTGGCGTCCTCGTGGTCGGCCAGCCACACCTTCGCACCGCTGTTGAGCGCGTTGATGGTCATCTTCCGCTCGGTCGGGCCGGTGATCTCGACCCGGCG
Source organism: Nocardioides eburneus (assembly GCF_040838215.1). Classification (NCBI taxonomy): domain Bacteria; kingdom Bacillati; phylum Actinomycetota; class Actinomycetes; order Propionibacteriales; family Nocardioidaceae; genus Nocardioides; species Nocardioides eburneus. Next base: position 49,211 of record NZ_JBFPJR010000009.1, read on the forward strand.
GTCGACCAGGCCGGGCGCCGGCGGCGCGACCCGCCAACTCGGGTCCTCGCGGATCTCCCTGGTCTCCGGGAGGAAGTCGAGCGTCCCGCCGGCCGCGAGCCCCTGCACCCGCTGCCCACGGCGCGCGAGCAGGTCCTCGCGGCGCTTCTCGAGCTCGCGGTGGAGCAGGGCGATCAGCTCCAGCGCCTGCGGGGTCAGGATCTCGTCGTACCGCTCACCGATCGTGCCGGCGATCTCGACGCCTGCGGGAACATCCATCTCGCACTCCAACCTGCGGTATTTCGCATCGTGGAATCAATCTTCTGTTCCATGGAACGCTAGGGCGTGCGAGGGGCGGACGCAATGGCGAGAGGTGATCGTGCTCACATTTCTCCGCCGAGAGGCCGGCGCTACTGCCGTGAGCGGAGCCGGGCGTTGGGCAGCGGCGGCGCCGGGATGGGGCGCTGGTGGTTGTCCTTCACGATCCCGAACCGGCCGTCGAGGACGTCCTGGGAGTCGTCGACGACGTCGGCGTCCGAGCCACCACGGGTGATCTGGTCCTGCCACTCCTGGCGGTAGCCCACGATCTCCTCGTGCGTGCGGCCCACGAAGTTCCACCACATGACGATCGACTCACCGAACGGCGGGCCACCGAGGAGCAGGAGCCGGGTGCGCTCGGTGGCCTCGAGGGTGAGGGTGGCCGAGCCGGGCGGGGTGTAGGCCAGCGAGTCCTTGTGGACGAGCGTCCCCTCGTGGCCGTCGACGCCGAGCGCGACGTTGCCGGTGTCGACCAGGACGCCGTGCTCGAAGGTCTCATCGACCGGAAGCTCGAGGATGACGCCCGGCTGGAGCAGGATCTCGGCGCCGAGCAGCGGCGTGAAGGTCTCGACCGGCGAAGTGTCGCCGAGCAGAGAGCCGAGGAAGACCCGCACCTGCCAACCGGTGCCCTTGATCGGCTCCGGCTTGTGGTGGGCGAACGCCGGTGCGGTGTCGCGCGCGTCTTCGGGCAGCGCCACCCACAGCTGGGCACCGTGGAGGACCGGGTTGCCGTTCTCGAGGGTGTTCTCGGAGTGGCTGATGCCGCGGCCGCCGGTCATGAGGTTGACCTCGCCCGGCAGCACCATCGCGACGTTGCCGGCGCTGTCGCGGTGCTCGATCTCGCCGGTGAAGAGCCACGAGACGGTTTGGAGACCGGTGTGGGGATGCGGCGGCACGACCATGCCTCCGGTCTCGGCGACGTTGTCCGGACCGTAGTGGTCGAGGAAGCACCACGCGCCGACGAGTGACCTCTCCTTGGAGGGGAGCGTCCGGCGTACGTTCATGGCCCGGGGGCCGCCGAGAGGGACGTCACGCGGGCCGATGACCTGGACGTCGGCCCCTTCCTTGCCCTCGCAGACGACCTCCGCGGGGCGCGTCTCCAGATTGGTCATGGGACCACGCTACTCCGCCCGGCCCTCCGCCGAGAGGCCGCTCATTGACGCCGAGAGGCCACCCGGCGGCGTACCGAATGACCTCTCGGGCGGAGTGACCGACTTCTCGCGCGGAGCGAGTGACCTCTCGCGGGGAACGGGTGACCTCTCGCGGGGAACGGGTGACCTCTCGGCTCAGACGGAGACTGCGGCGCGGATCGACTCCTTGAGCGACGACATGGTGGCGAGGACCGCGGTGGGCTCGTAGCCACAGTGGGCCATGCAGTTGGCGCAGCGCGGGTCCTTGCCACGGCCGTAGGCGTCCCAGTCGGTCGTCTCGATCAGCTCGTCGTAGGTGTCGACGTAGCCGTCCTCCATGAGGTAGCAGGGCTTCTGCCAGCCCTTGAGGGAGTACGACGGGATCGCCCAGGCCGTGCAGTCGAAGTCGACCTTGCCCTCGAGGAAGTCCAGGAACAGCGGGCTGTGGTTGAGGCGCCACTTCTTGCGCCGCCCGTCGGAGAAGGCCTTCTTGAACAGCTCCTTGGTCTGGGTCGTGCCGAGCCAGTGCGTCTGGTCGGGCGCCTTCTCGTAGGCGAAGCCCGGCGAGATCTGCATGTTGTCGACCTTGAGCTCGTCGTTGAGGTAGTCGAGCACGTCGATGACGTCCTGCGGGCTGTCGGTGTCGAAGAAGGTCGTGTTGGTCATGACCCGGAAGCCCTTCTCCTGGACCAGTCGGATCGCGTCGACCGCCTGCGTGAAGACGCCCTCCTTGCTCACCGAGGCATCGTGGCGCTCCTCGAGGCCGTCGATGTGGACCATCCAGGCGAAGTTCTTGTGGGGCGTGAACTTGTGGACGTGCTTGGGCAGCAGCACCGCGTTGGTGCACAGGAACACCATCTTGCCGCGGTCGAGGAGCTGCCGGACGATCTCGTCGATCTGCGGGTGCATGAGCGGCTCGCCGCCCGCGATCGAGACCATCGGGGCACCCGAGTCGACCACCGCGGAGACGGCCTGCTCGACCGGCATGCGCTGTTTGAGCACCGACGCCGGGTGCTGGATCTTGCCGCATCCGTTGCACTTCAGGTTGCAGGCGAAGAGTGGCTCGAGCTCGATGAGGAGCGGGAACTTCTTCTTGCGCAGCACCTTCTGCTTCATCAGATACGTGCCGATCTTGATGGACTGATGCAGAGGCATTGACATGGAATCAGCTCACTTCTCTCGGATCACTTCGGAGATCACTTCGCGGGGCAGCGTGAACCGCACGCTTTCGGAGACCACCTCGGTCTGGTGGACATCGAGCCGGCCGAGGCCGGCCAGACCGGCGACGACCTCGTCGACCAGGTGGGGTGGCGCGGACGCACCGGCGGTGAGGCCGATCCGACCGGCGCCGTACAGCCAACCGAGGTCGACCTCGGAGAGGTCATCGACGAGGTACGCCGGCGTGCCCTCCCCGCGGGCGACCTCCACGAGTCGCTGGCTGTTGGACGAGTTGCGCGACCCCAGCACGATCACCAGGTCGCTGTCGCGGGCGACGGCCCGCACGGCCTGCTGGCGGTTGGTGGTCGCATAGCAGATGTCGTCCTTGCGCGGGGCGCTGAGCGCCGGGAAGCGCTCCCGCAGGATCGTGGCGGTCTTCTCCGCCTCGTCGACCGCGAGGGTCGTCTGCATGACGTAGGAGACCTTGGCGGGGTCGGTGGCCTCGACGGTCATGGCCTCGTCGGGGCCCTCCACGATGACGACGTTGCCCGGCGCTTCGCCGTACGTCCCGACCACCTCCTCGTGGTCGGCGTGCCCGATGAGGAAGACGGTGTGGTCGAGGCCCGCGAAGCGGCGTACCTCGTTGTGCACCTTCGTCACCAAGGGGCAGGTCGCGTCGACCACCCGCAGGTGGCGCGCGGCGGCGTCCTGACGGACGGTCGGCGTGACGCCGTGGGCAGCCAGGACGACGACGCTGCCCTCGGGCACCTCCTCGACCTCCTCCACGAAGATCGCGCCCTTCGCCTCCAGCTCCGCCACGACGTGGCGGTTGTGCACGATCTGGCGGCGCACGTAGACCGGCCCCTCGAACTTGTCGAGCGAGGCCGCGACGATGTCGATGGCCCGCTCGACGCCGGCGCAGAAGGACCGCGGCGAGGCGAGCACGACCTCCCGGTCGGCCGTGGCACGGACCCAGTCCTCGAGGACGGGGGCGGCCTTGCGCAGACTGAGGAGCGCCTTGATCCCGCGCGGCGCCGTGCCGAGGGAGAAGAGCCGCTGCTCGGGCGTGTCCACGATCGCGCGTACGACGACGGCCTGGCCCTCCGGGACACCGGGGAGCAGCAGCGCCGACTCGGTGTCGACCGCGAGTGCGCCGTCCGCGGCCAGCGCGGCCCGCTCGAGCGGGTCGTCGACGACCCGCTCGGTCGTGACGACCGGGCCGTGGTGGACGGTGTGGCCGGCGCGGCGGAGCGCGCCGACGAGCAGCGCGGAGGCCGGGCAGGGCGTCACGGTGCCGTCGACGGCGTGGCGCACCTCGCTCGCGACGACGAGGTCGCCGGGCGCGACGTCGGGGCGCAGGGAACCGGCGACACCGGTGATGAGACGCGGCGCGACGGGCAGGTCGTGTCCGGCGCGCGACCGGCCGGTGCGGAGCGCACCCCCGGAGAGCCCGGGCGAGACCGCCAGCCACTCGGTGCGCAGCGGCGTGCAGACGACTCCCGTCATGCCCCCGCCTCCGTGCCAGAAGAACAACGATACGGACGCGGCGGCACGACAGCACCGACGGTCGCTCGCTGACGCTCGCTCATGCCGTTCCCCCGCGGTTCTCGGCGCGTCGCACGTAGCGGCCCAGCGCCCACATGGGGAAGACCTGGCGGTACATCTCGTAGCCGATGTAGAAGTAGCCCGGGAAGCCGGTGCCGGTGTAGAGGTCCTCGTCCCAGCCTCCGTCGGGACGCTGGGTCTCGACGAGGTGGGCGATGCCGCGCTCGACGGCCTCAGACTCCTCCCCGGCGGCGAGGAGCGCGAGCAGCGCCCAGGCGGTCTGCGACGGAGTGGAGTCGCCGTGCCCAATCCAGGCGTCGTCGGTGTAGGAGCGGAGGTCCTCGCCCCAGCCGCCGTCGACGTTCTGGTGCTGCTCGAGCCAGTGCACCGCGGCCCGGACCTGCGGGTCCTGCGGCGAGACGCCCGCCTCGACGAGCGCGGGGACCACGGCGCCGGTGCCGTAGAGGTGGTTGGCGCCCCAACGCCCGAACCACGAGCCGTCCGCCTCCTGGTGGTCGAGCAGCCAGGCGACGCCACGGCGACACTCGGCGGAGTCGGCGAGCCCCTCGGCGGCCAGCATCTCGACGACGTGGCCGGTGACGTCCGCCGAGGGCGGGTCGATCACGTTGCCGAAGTCGCAGAACGGCAGCTTGGTCGCCAGCTCACGGGTGTTGTCCGCGTCGAAGGCCCCCCAGCCGCCGTCCTTCGACTGCATGCCGGCGGTCCAGGTGACGGCCTTGTCGAGGGCGGCCCGCAGACGCTCCGGCTCGGGGTGGCGCACACCGCGCAGCGCGAGCACCATCTCGGCGGTGTCGTCGGTGTCGGGGTAGACGTCGTTGGCGAACTCGAAGGACCATCCGGCCGACGGCAGGTCGCGACGGCGCACCTGCCAGTCGCCGTCAGCGGTGACCTGCTCCCCCAGCAGCCAGTCGGCAGCGGTGAGGACCGCCGGGTCGTCGGGTGCGACTCCCGCCTCGAGGAGCGCCTGGAGCGACAGTCCGGTGTCCCACACCGGCGACTGGCAGGCCTCGAGCCAGCGCATCGGCCCCTCCGGCCCGTGCTCGACCTCGACGAAGAAGTCGTCGAGACCCTTCATCGCCGCGCGCAGCGCGGGGTGGTCGAGCGAGTAGCCGAGCTGGTTGAGCGCCAGCACGGAATAGACCCACGGCGGCTGGATGCCGCCCCACCCGCCGTCGGACTCCTGGCGCGCCAGGATCCACTCCGCGGCGTGCTTCAGGGCGAGCTTGCGGACCGGGTTGAACGGCAGCTTGCCGAAGAGGCGTACGCCGATGTCGAGCCGCTGGAAGACGCCCGCGATGCTCCACAGCGGGTCGAAGCGGTCCGGCGTCGCGTGGGTGCGGATCGGCTCGGCGTCGAAGGACACCGGCCGGACCGGCCGCTTCGCGCTGACGATCATGAGCGGCACGATCGTCTGCCGGGCCCAGCAGCCCCAGTCATAGATGTTGAGCGGCGCCCACGACGGCAGGAAGATCATCTCCGGCGGGAGCGTCGGGCAGTCGTCCCACGACCAGAGGCCGACGAGCGCCATCCACATGTGGGTGAAGACTCGGGCCTTCTCCAGGCCGCCGTTGGCGCGGATCCACTCCGCCGCGCGCTCCATGTGGTCGGCGTCGGCCGGATCGCCGGCGAGCCGCAGCGCGACCCATGCCTCAACGGTCGTCGAGAGCGTCGGCGGCGCTCCCGGGAAGTCGCCCCAGGTGCCGTCCTCGCGCTGCTGGGAGCGGATCCAGCGGGCGCTGCGCTCCTGCGCGTCGGGATCGACGATGTCGAGGAAGTGCCGCAGCAGCATGTCCTCGGCGTCCATCGTCACGTTGGTGGCGAGCTCACCCTTCCACCAGCCCTCGGCGTGCTGGCGCGCGCGGAGATGGGCGACCGCGGCGTCGAGCGCCGCGCGGACCGGGCGATCGGCCTTCGGGGCGACGGAGGGGGTGTCGACCGAAGGCGTCTCGGCTGGCTCGAGCTTCTCAGCGGTCATTTATGACTTCCTCTCCGTGACGAAATGGGCGAGATCGGTGAGCGTCGCGAGACCGTCCTCCGACATCCCCACCGGGTCGAGCGCGGCGAGCGCCGCGGTGACATGGGCGTCGGCCTGCTCGGCCGCCCAGCGGCGGCCGCCGGCCTTCTCGATCAGGTCGGCGGCGTACTGCAGCTCGGCGAGATCGGCGGCGTCCCGGGCGGTGCGCCCGGAGAACCACCGACCGAGCTCCTCCCCCGCGTCACCGCCCCGGTCGAGGGACCAGACGACGGGCAGCGTCTTCTTGGCGGCCGCCAGGTCCGCGAAGACCGGCTTGCCGGTCACCTCGGTGGCGCCCCAGATCCCGAGCAGGTCGTCGACGATCTGGAAGGCGAGGCCGAGCTCGAAGCCGAAGGTGTGGCAGGCGTCGACCGTCCGCTGGTCGGCGCCGGCCAGGATCGCCCCGATCGCGGCGCTGACCGCGAGCAGCGAGCCGGTCTTGCCGGCGACCATGCCGAGGCAGTCGTCGAGGGTGACGTCCGCGCGGGACTCGAAGAGGACGTCCTCGGCCTGACCGCGGATCAGCTCCCGCGTCGCGGCGGTCAGCGCGAGGCTCGCGGGAAGGGCGTACGGCGACCCGCTGAGCCCCAGCTCCTCGTGAGCCAGCGAGAGCATCGCGTCACCGACGAGGATCGCGGTCGTGTCGTCCCACACGCTCCACACGGTCGGCCGGTGGTGGCGCGCCTCGTCGCGGTCGATGAGGTCGTCGTGGACCAGCGAGAAGTTGTGGACCAGCTCCACCGCGACCGCACCCGCGAGTGCCTTCTCCGGCGCGCCGGTGAGCGCGTCGGCCACGAGCAGTGCGAGTCCGGGGCGCAGGCCCTTGCCCGCCGAGCCGTCCGCCGGGTTGCCGTCCCGGTCGACCCAACCGAAGTGATAGGCCGCGACCGTCCGCATGTGCGGGTCGAGCCGGTCGACGGCCGCGCGCAGCCCCGGGTCCCACAGACCCTTCGCCGCGGTCAGCCATGCACGGGCCGTCGTCATGCGCCCACCTCCAACGGACTCCTCGTCTCCAGAAGGGCGTCGGCGGCAGCCTCACCGCTGCGGACGGCACCCTCCATCGTGGCCGGCCACCCGGTGGCCGTCCATGCTCCGGCTAGATACACCCGCGCACTCGTCGTGCGCGTCGCCGGCCGTAGCCGCCCGCTGCCGGGCGCCGGCCGGAAGGTCGCGTGACGCTCGCGCGTCACGAAGAAGTCGCGTAGCTCGGCGTCCCGGGCACGCGGCAGCACCGCCTCGACGTGCGGCACGAAGCGCTCCCGCAGCGTCGCCACCGGCAGGTCGACGAGCTGGTCCGCGGCCGAGATCGAGACCGCGACGTACTGCCCCTGCCTCAGCCCGGCGTGCGCCGTCCGGTCGAAGACCCATTGCAGCGGGCTGTCGACGGCGGCCACGAACGGCTCGTCCAGGACGGTCCGGTCATAGACGAGGTGGAGGTTGATGATCGGCGCGCTGCCGAGCTCGTCGGCCCAGTCGGCGGGGTGCGCGTCGGGGATGACGTCACCGGCCAGGCGCGCGGCCTCCGGGGCGGTGGTCGCGACGACGACGGCCTCAGCGTCCAGGTCGTCGAGGGAGACGACCTTCGCCCCCAGGCGTACGTCGACCCCCGCGTCCGCGAGCGCCTTCGCGGCGGCGTCACCGTGGAGCTGCTGGAGCGGGACGTCGGACCAGCCGATGTCCGCGGCGCCCGGCTCGTCGAGCAGCCCGAGCTGGAAGACCGTCGCCGCCAGCGCGAGCGAGGACCGCGCGGCGGGCGCGTTGAGCGTCGCGACGCCGATGAGGTCCCAGACCGCCTCGACGGCGCGGTCGCTCTGTCCGTGCCGGGCGAGCCAGTCGCCGAAGCTCTGGTCGTCGGTGACCGGCGCCTTCCGGTCGACGCGGCCGAGCGCCAGCGCCGCGGGGACGACCTTGAGCCGGTCGAGCGGCGAGAGCCAGCGGTACGTCGCGAGCGCGGCGCCCAGGTGGAGCGGCGCCGGCAGCCCGCTCCGGCGCAGACGGCCGGTGCCGACGTACGCACCGCTGAGGACGGTGACGTCGAGACGGTCCTGGATCGTGACCTGACCCGTGACGCCGAGGCGGTCGAGGAGTGCGCGGTAGGAGGTGCAGCAGCGGAGGAAGACGTGCTGACCGTTGTCGACCCACAGCCGCTCGTCCCCCAGGTCACGCGGGAAGGAGTGGGTCAGGCCGCCGAGTTTCGGCTTCGCCTCGTGCAGGGTGACCCGGCAGCCGGCGTCGGCCAGCCGCAGGGCGGCCGTGATGCCGGCGAGCCCGCCGCCGACGACGGCGACGCGAGGGTGACGGCGCGCCGTGGGGCGCGCGCTGCTGGGGGCGCTCATCCGCGACCCACCAGGGACCCGAGCGCGACCCGTGCCTTGTGCGCGGTGGAGAGGCTGAGCCGCTTGTCGTAGACCTGCACCGGGTCGGCGGCGATCGTCCGGAGCAGGTGGCGGTAGATCCCCGCCATCGCCGCACAACAGGCCGCACTGCGCCGGTCGAGGTGGGGCACGAGCCGCATGCCGAGGGCGTACCAGTCCTCGGCGCGCGCTGCGGCGAACCTGATGTACGCCGCCAGCCGCCCCTCCGGGTCGTCGAGGTCGCCCATGGCGTCGGTGCGCAGCTCGACGCCCCACTCGGCGAGCTCAGTCTGCGGCAGGTAGATCCGCCGGTTGCCGAGGTCCTCGCGGATGTCGCGCAGGATGTTGGTCTGCTGCAGCGCGATCCCGAGCTGGTCAGCGAAGAGCGCCACCCGCGGGTCGGCGGCATCGCTGCCGAAGATGGACAGGCACAGCCGTCCGATCGAGCCGGCGACCCGGCGGCAGTAGACGACGAGAGCGTCCCAGTCGGCGATCCGGACGTCGTCGGGAAGGTCGGTCTCCACGCCGTCGACGAGCTCACCGAACGCGCTGAGCGGGATCGGGAAGCGGGTCGCGGCGTCCCCCAGCGCGGCCAGGACCGGGTCGGAACCGGTCGCACCGCCGACCTGGAGCGCGTCGAGGTCCTGACGGACCGCGGCGAGGTCCTTGAGCTTCGTCTCGCGCGGCAGGTCGCCGTCGCCGATGTCATCGACGCGCCGGGCCAGGGCGTAGACCGCGCACAGCGCGGTCCGCTTGTGCTCGGGCAGCAGGCGGATGCCGTAGTAGAAGTTGCCGGCCTCGGTCCGGGTGATCCGCTCGCACTCGGCATAGGCGTCGGCGAGGGTGCCGGTCGGCGGCGTCCGGGTGGTCATGCGCGGCCCCTGACGAGCGCGGTGAGCGCGTGGCGTACGACGTCGCGCTTCGCCGGCGCGGCGTGCCGACCCAGGACGTCGCCGTCGATCCGGTGGAGCGCGTCGACGACCGCGAGGCCACCGGCGACGAAGCCCGCGACCGCGGTCCGTGCCCAACCGCGGAGCTGTCCGACCAGCGCGCTGCCCTCGTGGAGCATCTCCGCCGCACAGTCGGCCTCGGCGAGGACGAGCGCCCGCAGAGCGGGCGGGGTGACGCCCGGCGCCGGTCGCGCGTCGAGCGCGTGCTCGTCGACGTCGTACGACGCCAGCGACTCCTGCGGGAGGTAGACGCGGCCCGCGCGCCGGTCCTCGCCGACGTCTTGGAGGTGTTCGACGATCTGCAGGGCGGTGCAGACCCGGTCGGAGAGCGCGATACGCGCCGGCGTCGAGGCCCCGAAGAGCTCGAGCACGATCCGACCCACCGGGTCGGCGGAGAGGTGGCAGTAGGCGAGCACGTCGGCGCGGGTCGAGTAGCGGGAGACGCGCTGGTCCTGCAGGTTGGCCTCGACCAGGTCGAGGAACGGCTGCTCGCTGAGCCGGGCGTCGGCGACCGTGGCCGCCAGCCGGCGCAGGAGCGGTGTCGCCACCTCACCACCGGTCCAGATCACCCGGGTCTGCGCGCGGAAGTCCTCGAGCGCGGCGACCCTGGCCGCGGGACCCCCGGGAAGCGAGTCGCCGAGCTCATCGACGTGCCGGGCATAGCCGTAGACCGCGTGGAGGTGCTCGCGGTGTCGGCGCGGCAGGAGCCGCAGCGCGACCGGGAAGTTCTCACCGGCCTCCCGCGTCTCCCAGGACGTCTCCGACACGACTGTGGCCATGCAACCATCAAACACCGGACAGGCTCTCCGTCTCTGTCCCCGCGCCGCACCTTTTCGGCCCGGGAACTTGTCACGCGGTTATAATTTCTCGTCCCACCCGTCTCAGCGCATGCCCCGGAGGTCGTCATGGCGCAGGATCTGCTCGTCGCTGAACGGCTCGAGGCCCGGATCGCCGAGCGCCTCCCCCAGTTGCTGCTCGACGTCCGCGACCGGCTGCTCACCGGATGGCCCGACTACGCCGCCTTCCTGGACGAGGACCTCGAGGAGATCCGCGACGGCGCGGGCCTCTTCTTGCACCGATTGATGGTGCTCGCGACCAGCGGGCTGAACGACGGGGCCCGTCCCCTGGAGGACGAGCAGGCGGTGCAGGTCGTCTTCCAGCAGATCGGCGGCCGCCAGTGGGAGCTCGGCCACGACCTGACCAGACTGCTGACGGCCTACCAGGTCGGCGCCCGCGTCGCCTGGCGCCACGTGGCCGAGTGCGCCTCCGCGATGGACCTCCCGGGCGACCTCATCGCCGGCCTCGCCGAGTCGGTCTTCGACTTCGTCAACCATCTCTCCCAGGCCTCGACCCAGGGATACGTCCAGGCACAGCGCGCCGACGCCCGGGCACGCGACCGTCAGCGCGCGGACCTCGTCGACCTGCTGCTCTCGGAGCGCTCGACGATGTCGGCGGTCCGGGCGGCGGCCGACCGCGCCCGCTGGCGGCTGCCCGCGCGCGTGGCCCTGCTCCTGGGTGACGACGAGGGCGAGCTGCTCTCGCGTCTGGACGCCTCCACGTTGCCGGTCCGCCAGGGCGACCTCGCCGGCGCGATCATCGCCGACCCGATCGACCGGGAGCGGCTCGCCCGCACGCTGCGCGGCGTGCGCTGCGTCATCGGTCTGACCGTTCCGGTCGAGCTCGCGGCCCGCAGCGTCGAGCTGGCGCAGATCGCGTTCGGTCTCGCCCGCGACGGGGTCCTCGGCGGCTGCCCGGTCTTCGTCGACGACCACCTCGACACGATCATCGTCCACCGCGACGATCGGCTGCTCGCGTTCCTGCGCGACCAGGTGCTCGCCCCACTCGAGGGGCTCCCCGTCGGCGCCCGTGAGCGCCTCACCGACACGCTCGTGTGGTGGCTGCGTCACCAGGGCGACCGCACCGCCGTGGCCCAGGAGCTCCATGTCCACCCGCAGACGGTGAGCTATCGGGTCAACCGTCTGCGCGAGCTGTTCGGCGACGCGCTCGACTCGCCGCGCGAGCGGTCGCGGCTGTTGCTCGCGCTGAACTGGTCCTGACGCGTCGGTCCCGGCAGGGCATGTGGCCCGGCGCCTCCCCGACTCAGCACTCGTCGTACTTCTCCCAGAAGCGGGCGCGCAGCCGGGAGCGGATCCGCTCGTTGAGGTCATAGAGCTGCAAGGCGTCGGAGGCGTCCAGGAGCAGCGCGCGGTCGATCTCGCGCGGGATCGAGGGACGGGCCCGCGTCAGCTCCGCCTCGTCGTCAGGCGAGGCGCTCTTGCGGAACGACGCCAGGACGCGCACGACGACCTCGTCGATCAGCTCGTCGTGATCGTCGCTCCCCTCCTCATAGCCGGGCAGCACCCGCGACGGCGATCCGGTCGAGCCGCTGTAGGCGAGCACGCTCACCGGGCGCACCGGCGGGGTCGGACCGTGAACCAGGGCCGCGACGTCGCGCGGGCTGCGACCCGCCGCCCGCGAGGCGAGCGCAGCCGGGCTCGGCACCGGTGTCGGAACCGACGCTGCCGGTGCGCTCGGCGCGGCCGCCGGCCCTCGAGGCACCTCGACCTTCATCACCGCGGCGTCGATCGCTGCACCGTCGATGGTGTCGAGCTCGTCGGCGGCCCGGATGAGGTGTCGGCTGACGCCGTGCGGCTTTCCGGCCGTGGTGGGCACCGCGAGCAGCACCACCTGGACGCCGTGGACCTGGGCCTCCTCCACCGCCTCGGTGAGGTCGTCGTCGCCCGAGACGAGGAGGAACACGTCGGAGGCGCCGTTGCGGGCATGGGCCACGAGGTCGAGCCCGATCCGCAGGTCGACGCCCTTCTGCTGGCCGTCGACGCCGAACCGCCCCAGCCGGAGCTTGACCTTGGACAGCTCGCCGATGCGCTCCTGCTGAGGGTCGGGGACCCCGTTGCGAGCCGAGTCATACCAGTGCACGCGCAGCACCGGCACGCCCGAGCGAGCCTCGGCGGCCTCCACGAGCGAGCCGACCAGCGCGGCGTAGTCGACGTGGATGCCGCTGCGCAGCGAGGTGCCGGTGACGCGGGTCGCCGCCGCGGCCAGAAGATAGCCGGCATCGATGTAGAGCGAACAGGTCGAGCGCATGTGACCACCCTGGCACGCAGCACGGACATCGCGACGGACCGCAGCGACAAGAACGCTGCGAACGGCGACATCGCGCCGGGACGGGAGGTCAGACCACGGCGCCCGACGCGTCGTCGTACGACGAACCTCGGCCCTGGGCCTCGCGGAGCTGCGCGAGCCGCGCACAGAGCCGTCGCTCCATCGCGGTGGTGACGGCTCGGGCATCGACGAGCCCGGGGTCGGTGGCGAGCCCGACACCCAGGACGCCGTCCCAGCTCAATGCACCCACGACGAACGGCGCGCCCGGCGCGAGCGGCAGGATCGGGTAGACCTCGACGAGGTCGGATCCGGCCATGGAGAGCTGCTGGGTGGGCCCCGGCATGTTGGAGACGATCCCGTCGAAGAACCGGTGGCCGTAGACCGTCCGCGCGAACCAGCCGACGCAGGGCTCCGGGAAGATCCGCAGCAGGTGGGCCATCACCCACCGGCTCGCGAGGGCGCGCGTCGGGCGGCGCAGCCGCGCGGTCACGGTGGCGATCTCGTCCATGAGCGCGCCGGTGTCGTCGGCGCGCAGGGGTACGTCGACCATCACGGCGGCGGTCGCGTTGCCCTCGGCGGCGGCGCCGGGCTCCCGCACCATGAGGGGTACGGCGACCCGGATCCGCCCCGCGGAGGCGGCGACGAGCTCGGGGTGGCTCTCGGCGACGGCGCCGGCGGTCAACGCAAGGACCAGGTCGGTGACCCGGTGGGGCCGGGAGGCCTCCTTGAGCTCGGCGAGGGGCAGCCCGCCGGTGGCGAAGTCTCGGTCCTGACCGGCGACGCCGAGGCCAGCGTGCTTGCCGCCCGGCTTGCTGCCGTCCGTCGCCAACTGGGCGAAGCCCAGGGCCGTGGCCGCCGCGGTCTGCAGCCCGCTCGGCCGGTAGGCCGGCTCGGGCAGGCTGATCCGCGGGCGCAGGATCTGCATCGCCTGCAGCACGGTGCCGATCCCATCGGCGATGGCGTGGTGGAGCAGGAAGAGGAGCGCCTTGGAGCCGTCGCCCATGTCGAGGATGACGATCCGCCACAGCGGCCGGTCGCGAGGGAAGGGCTCCGCGGCGATGCGAGCGACCGCCTCGTCGACACCGCGACGGCCGGGCACCTGCCACTCCACGACGTGCCAGTCCCAGTCGAGCGGCGGCGCGACCACCCAACGGGCGCGGCGCCAGCGGCCGCGCTGTTCGATCCGCTGGCTGAACCGCGGCAGGCTGCCGAGCTCACTCGCGACCAGGTCGACCAGGTCCTGCCGGACCGGCTGCCGCTGGGCGGGGTCCCAGAAGACCAGCCCGCCGACGATCTGCGGATGGCCGGTCTCCTCCACGTGGAGGAAGAAGGCGTCCGCGGACGGGACCAGCGAGCCCTCCCAGTAGGGATGGATCCAGAGCGCGACCCGGTCGGCGAGCACGACCAGGACGAAGGCCGCGACGGCGTCGAGCAGGTAGTGGTTGGCGGTGGCCAGGATGACGACGAGAGTCACCGTCACGTGCAGCGCCGAGAGCCACTGGACCCACCGCGGCACCCCGGCCCAGAGCAGCGCGACGCTGACCCACAGCGCCCAGCCCATGTGGAGCGACGGCATCGCGGCGAGCTCGTTGGCGCCGCTCACGAGCGGCGAGCCCCACGAGCCCCAGGTGTGGTGGTTGGCGACGGTGTCGAAGAAGGCGTTGCCGGGCAACATCCGCGGAGGCGTCGTGGGATAGAGCCCGAAGCAGGTGATGCCGACGACCGTGACGATCACGAACGACGTCCGCGCTCGACGCCAGACCTCGGGGTGCCGCCAGACGAGGTAGGCGAGGGTGGCGATGGCGCTCAGGATGTAGGTGAAGGCGTATTCATAGTTCGCGATCACCATCAGCGTGTGGTGACCCGCGAGCCAGTCGTTGAGCCACTTCTCGACGTCGAGGTGGAGCCAGTCCTCCAGGCGCGCGATGTCGAGGCCGTGCCGGTCGGCCGCAGCCCGGCGCCCGGGTGAGTGCAGCGAGTCGACGACCAGGTAGTAGCCGAAGACCACCAGGCCGAGGACGACCTGCTGCCACACGACGACCCGCGGTCGTCGTGTCTCCACGGACTGGTCAGGCACGTTTCGCCTCCGGCTCGGGTTCGGTGGGGTTCCAGGCGCTCAAGGACGGCGAGTGCACCAGACCTATCACGCCGAGGACGAGAAGCGCGCCTGCCCCGGCGAGACCGGCGAGCGCGCCCGGGGTCGTCGGCGGGTCGGCACGGAAGGCGACCATGCCGGCGACGTAGCTGGCGAGCGGGTTCACGATGTTCATCGCCGAGACCGACCACGGGAGCGGGCCGGCCGCGTGGGAGAGCTGGCCGAGGGCGAGGCCGATGCCGGTGCTGCCGGCGAGCGCGTAGCCGACCCAGTCGCGCGCGGTCGCCCCGACGCCGTCGTCGAGCAGGTCGTCGGCGGTGAGCTTCATGAACATGGCGGTCATGGCGAAGCAGACGCCGGCCGCGCAGGCGAGCAGGATCGCGGCGAGCGCGGGCGAGGGCCGGAAGCGGCTCGCCACGACCAGGACGGCGACCACGCCGATCGCGATGAGGGTGACGAGCAGGACCAGCGGCCGGTCGGCCTCCCCCGTCAACGGCGCGGCACCGTCGACGAGCATGAGCAGCGCGACCCCGCCGCAGATCGCGAGCCCCGAGATCCAGTCGAGCGGCCTGGGCCAGCGCCGCGACTCCCAGGAGGCCAACGGCATCGTGAAGAGGACCTGCGTCGTCATCAACGGCTGCACGGCGACCACCGACCCCAGCCGCAGGGCGGCGGCCTGGACGAAGAACGCGAGCAGGTTGACGAACCAGCCGAAGAACCAGGCCGGGCTCCGCACTAGCCGTCCCAGCAGGCGTACGGCGCCGGGCAGGCCTTTCCGCGCCAGCGCCGCACCCGGCCGGCCGGCGAGGTGGGTGCTGGCGCGCTGTTGCAGCCAGGCGGACAGCGCGAAGCCGAAGGCGGCCGCCAGGCCGAGCACGAGGACGACGTAGGCGCGCGTCACGACGACCGTCCTTCGGGGGTCCCTGCGCTCCTCACCTGCTCCCCGAAGCGGCGGGAGAGCGCGCGGTACGGCGCCGGCGCGACGGCGCGCACCGCCGGCGCGACGCGGGTCCAGCCGGGCAGGAAGACCTCGTCCCGCCCGGTCTCGACGGCGTCGACGACGGCGCGGGCGACTCGGTCGGCGCTCACCGGGCGCGGGCTCCGCCGCTCGTAGGGACGGCCGCGGCGCTCGAAGAAGCCCGTCTCGACGACGGCGGGGACGATGACGGACACGCCCACGCCCGAGCCGACCAGCTCCAGCCGTAGGCTCTCGGCGAAGGCGTCCAGGCCGGCCTTCGCCGCGGCGTACACCGCCTCCCCGGCGACGCCCGTCCGCCCGGCGATGCTCGTCACGTAGCACAGGTGGCCGATCCGACGCTCGATCATGCCCGGCAGCAGCCGGTGGGTCAGCCGGACGGCAGACGTCAGGTCGACCGCGAGCAGGTCGTCGATCTCGTCGGCGGTCATGACGTCGAAGGGCCCGGAGTGACCGCAGCCGGCGTTAGCGACGAGGAGGTCGACCCGGCCATGCACCGCGAGCGCCTCGTCGGCGAGCCGGTCGACGGCCGCCGGATCGCGCAGGTCGGCGAGGAGAGGTACGCCGCCGGTCGACTCCGCCACGGCGGCCGTGCGCTCCGGGTCACGGCCGTGGGCGAGGACGTGGGTGCCGGTGAGCGCGAGGCGCTGTGCGACGGCCGCGCCGATGCCGGCCGAGGCACCCGTGACGAGCGAGACGCCGCCCGCGAGCCGCATCGTCGCCTCCTGCGTCGTCGTACCGGTCACACCCTCCGTTTAGAGCAACGTAGCAGCGTCGTCGGCTCCGTCGCCCTGACATTCCGCCTGGTGTCAGAGGGGCCGACCGGCCCTGGCGGCGACCGGGCCGGCGACCACCGCCCGCGAGACCAGGAGCCGGCGGCGCAGCCGCCCGCAGCCGAGCAGCACCGCGGCACCCGCCACGGCCAGGACGGGGATCCCGACGCAACCGAGAACGGTCCCGCCCGGCACCGCGGTGAACGGCGCGAGCAGGCCGAGCAACGCGAGCAGCGCGACGAAGAGGCGCCGTCCCCACGTCGGCAGCGGTACGACGGCGAGCAGCGGCACCGGCCACAGCAGGTACCACAGCCGGAGGGCCGAGAAGAGCAGCCCGCCCGCGAGCAGCACCACGGCCAGCGCCCGCAGGCCGCGGACCGGGTCGCCGGCCGGCGTACGGAAGGCGGCGACGGCGGCCGCGACCAGCGGAAGCACCTGGACGACCGGCCGGACCGACGTCGGGACCAGGCGCAGGGGCGAGGCGTGGGTGAGACCGGTGCCGGGCACCCGCAGCGCCGGGATCCAGCCCATCCCCAGGCCGCTGAGCAGCCCCAGTCCGACGAGGGTGGCGACGACCACGAGCCCGACGCCGACGAGCCTGCGCAGACGGGCGAGCACCGCGGCACCCGGCGGCAGCGTCAGCAGCGCGACGCCGAGCCCGACCAGCACCGCGGGCGCCTTCACGCCCGCGGCGAGCCCGACCAGCGCCGCCCCGGCCACCCAGTGCCGCTCGACGCCGACGGCGAGGCCGGCGGTCGCGAGGCCGATCATCAGCAGGTCGTTGTGGAGCCCTGCGACGCCGACGGCCAGCATCAGCGGCGATGCCAGCGTGACCGCGGCGGCCGGCGCCGGGAACGCCCCGGTCAGCCGCCCCAGCCGCGGCAGCGCCCACGCGACCAGGAGCAGCCCGGCCACCGCGGCGAGCCGGTGCCCCAGCGCCAGCAGCAGCGGGTCGGCGGTGACGTGGGCCAGAAGGGCGCCATACATCAACGGCAGCGGACCGTACGGCGCCGGCGTGTCCTGCCAGCGTGGATCCACCGACGCCGCGAGCGGCCCGCCGAGCGCGCTCGGCCCGTGCTCGTACGGCGACAACCCGGCCGCGGCGAGGGCGCCCTGGGCGGCGTACGCCCACCCGTCGAGGCTGAAGAGCGGTGGCGCCACGACCAACGGCGCGATCCAGGCGACCGCCGCGCGGACTACCAGCGCCAGGTCACCGACGACGTGGCTGGCGTGCAGCAGCTCCACCCACGCCAGCACCAGCAGGACCAGGCCGAACAGCACGACCGCGAGGGCCACCGGCTCCGACGCCGGGCTCGCGCGGAGGGCATCGAGCGACGCCGGAAGGTCCATCCCGACCGGCAACGACGCGAGCACCCACCCGCCGAGGAGGACCAGCATGCTGCCCACGAGTCCCCGGCCGACCACGCTCCGCGACGCTAGCCAGGGGCGTGACGCGGCCGCTGAACGCGAGGCCGCCGACCGGGCGACACAGGGTGAACACTCCCCCGCCGTCTCCCGGCACCGACCTAGGCTGGAAGCCGTGCAGCTCGGCCAGTACCCAGCCCCACGTCATACGCTCGCCCACCTCTCGGACACGCACCTGCTGACGGGAGGGAGGCGTCAGTACGGCGAGGTGGACCCCGAGCCGGGGCTGCTCCAGGCTCTCGACCGGCTGGCCGGCCTGCCGACGCCACCGCAGGCGATCGTCCTCACCGGCGACCTCGCCGACCTGGGCGAACCCGCGGCGTACGCCCGGCTGCGCGAGCTCGTCGAGCCGGTCGCGGCGGGCTTCGGCGCCCAGATCGTCTGGGTGATGGGCAACCACGACGAGCGCTCCGCCTTCTCCTCGGCGTTCTTCGGCGAGGCGTCGAGCGCGCCGCAGGACCGGGTGTACGACGTCGACGGGCTCCGCATCGTCTCGCTCGACACCAGCGTGCCGGGCTGGCACCACGGCGAGGTCGACGACGACCAGCTCGCCTGGCTGCGTGACGTGCTCGCCACCCCGGCCGCGCACGGGACCGTCCTCGCCATGCACCACCCGCCCGTGCCGCTCCCCCTCGACGACGCCACCGTCACCATCGAGCTCGACGCACAGGACCGGCTCGCCGACGTCCTCGCCGGGTCGGACGTGCGCACGATCCTCGCCGGCCACATGCACTACTCGTCGTACTCCACCTTCGTCGGCATCCCCGTCTCGGTCGCCTCGGCGAGCTGCTACACCATCGCGCTGGCGACACCCGGGAAGTTCTACTCCGCCGTCGACGGCCACCAGGCG
Organism: Nocardioides eburneus; assembly: GCF_040838215.1. Classification (NCBI taxonomy): domain Bacteria; kingdom Bacillati; phylum Actinomycetota; class Actinomycetes; order Propionibacteriales; family Nocardioidaceae; genus Nocardioides; species Nocardioides eburneus. The sequence continues at coordinate 67,922 of NZ_JBFPJR010000009.1, forward strand.
ATCGCCGCGGTCCACCTGTACGACGAGGACGCCGGCGGCGTCCCGGGCGCGCCGGTCGTCCACTCGGTGCTGCCGCTCGCCGACGCGCCGGAGGTCACCAGCTATCCGGTCGCGGTGGCCGAGGAGCTCGCCGCCCTCTCCCGCGACGAGCGGCGTCAGCTGCTCTCCCGCAAGGGCGCCGCCGCCCGCGCGGAGCGACGCGAGTTCCGCGCCGCTCACCGCTGACGACGCGTCGGGTCCTCCCGGGCGCGCTCGCGTCCCCACACGACCGACGCGGTGCGCGCGGCCGGGTCGAGGACCAGCGCGCACCCCCGCCCCTGCGGGACCTCGGAGCGCATCACGACCTGCGCACGACGCAGCGTGGTCTCCGCATCGGCCAGCTCGATCGCGAGCTCATGCACCCGCGGTGGCACCTCGTCGGCCGGCAGCAGGTGGGCGTGGAGCTGTGGCACGTCCTGCCAGGCGTGGGCGTTGATCACGACCAGCGCCAAGGACGGCTCGGCCGCGACCCGGGCGAAGGCCAGCTCCCAGAGCTCGCGCAGCCATGGGCCGTCCTGCGCAGTCACCGCGGTGAGGCTGCGGATGGCCCGTCGCGGCACGACCAGCAGGTGACCCTCGCAGGTCGGCTGCGGATGGTCGAACACCACCGCACGGCGCGTCCTCGCCACGACCCGCAGCGGCAGCAGCCAGGCCGCGTGCGCGAACATCCACCGGACCAGCGGACCCATCGGGCGGCTGCGGGAGAGCCGGAACAGGAGGCGTCGCATGCGTCGATCATGCCGGTGCGGTCCAGACGCGACGAGGCCGGCGACGAGCACCACCGCCCCGAGCACGACCACCACGCCCCTGACGACACTCCGCATGAGCACTCCCCTGGTTCCCGAGACCGTGCCAGGTGAGGCCGCCCGCGGAGGACGCGTCGGACGTTATCCACAGGACCGGATGACGAGGACCGCGTCGACGGGTCCGTCGCCGAGGGCGCGGTAGCGATGCCGCCCGCGGCTCTCCCAGGTGGCCGTCTCACCGACGCCGACCTCGGTCATCCGCCGGACCGGACCGACCGCCGCGCGGCCCCGCGTGAGGAGAAGGTGCTCGACGACGCCGCGGCCGTGGCCGGGCGACTCGTGCCGCGCGCCGGCGTCGAGGTGGAGCAGGTAGACCTCGACGACGCCGGTCTCGAGTCGCTGGGTCTCGAGCAGACGCGCCGAGATCCCCGGCGACGCGACCTCCGCACCGACCCGCTCGGCGAGCAGGGTGGCGAGCGGGACGCCGAGCGCGCCCGCGAGCGCATAGAGGGTGCCGAGCGTGGCGTTGCGCGAGCCGTTCTCGATCTCGGAGAGCGACCCCTTCCCGATCCCGGCCTGCTCCGCGAGGGCGGCGAGCGAGAGCCCGCGGTCGCGGCGCGTCGTACGCAACCGCTCGCCGACGACGGCGGCCAGGTCGCTGGTCATGCCCGCACTCTAGCCGTCGGTTCCGAATACAGAACGAATGGCGTTAGGGTTCCGGATACAGAACGTTCCGGATGCAGAACCCGAGGAGGACGCATGACCCGACCGGTCATGGCCGGACTGCTGACGGCGATCGTCGGCTTCACCAGCTCGTTCGCGGTGGTCCTCGCCGGGCTCCGCGCCGTCGGCGCGACGCCGGCGGAGGCGGCGTCGGGGCTGCTCGCGCTCTGCGCGCTCCAGGGGGTCGGGATCCTCTGGCTCACCCGTCGCCACCGGCTTCCGCTGACGCTCGCTTGGTCGACCCCGGGCGCGGCGGTGCTCGCGAGCAGCGGGGGCGTCGACGGCGGCTGGCACGCGGCGGTCGGTGCGTTCCTCGTCGTCGGCGGACTGGTCCTGCTCACCGCGCTCTGGCCCGCGCTCGGGCGCCTGATCGCGTCGATCCCGGCCCCGATCGCGCAGGCGATGCTCGCGGGGGTCCTGCTCTCGCTCTGCCTCGCACCCGTGCGCGGTGTGGTCGACCACCCGCTGGTCGTCGGCCCGGCCGTGGTCGTCTGGCTGGCGCTCCTCCGGGTCGCGCCGCGGTGGGCCGTCCCGGCGGCCTTCGGCACCGCGTTGGTCACGATCGGCGTCGACATCGCCCGCACCGGCGGGCTCGACGGCCCGCTCGTCCCGCATCTCGCCTGGACGACGCCGAGCTTCACCTGGGGTGCGGTGATCGGGATCGCCGTGCCCCTCTACGTCGTGACCATGGCGTCGCAGAACGTCCCCGGGGTCGCGGTGATGGCGTCGTACGGCTTCGACGTGCCGTGGCGCGAGACGATGCTCGTGACCGGCGTCGGCACGGCGGTCGGCGCGGCTGCCGGCGGCCACGCGATCAACCTCGCGGCGATCACCACGGCGCTCTCGGCCTCACCCGAGGCCCACCCCGACCCGCGCCGCCGCTGGGTCGCCGCCCACACCGCGGGCTGGGCCTATCTCGTGCTGGCCGTCGTCTCCGCCGCGCTCACCTCGTTCGTCGCCGCCGCGCCGGCCGGCGTCGCCGAGGCGGTCGCCGGTCTCGGCCTGCTCGCCACCCTCGGCTCCTCCCTCTCCGGCGCGCTCTCCTCGATGGACGGCCGGGAGGCCGCAGTCGTCACCTTCCTCGTGGCGGCGAGCGGCGTCACGCTGCTCGGCGTGGGCGCGGCGTTCTGGGCGCTGGCCGCCGGCCTGGCCGTCGTCGCGGTGCTACGCCGACGGGCCGGCCTCCGGATGGCTCCGGAGACCGGCCCGTCGAGCTGAGGCGTGTCCCTCGTGGGTTCGATCAGCGACCGTGGCCGTGGCCGCCGGGCCCGCCGTGGCCGTGACCGAGCCGCTGGGCGACGGCGGCGAAGAACGTCGGCCCGTTGGGGCTGCCGACGCCCGTCTCGTCGTCATACCCTCGCACGTCGTGCAGCGTGGAGGTCTGGACGTCGATCTGCTGCAGCTTGTAGAGCAGACCGTCGCTGGCGTCGAGGCCGTTCACGTAGTCGGTGCGAACCTCATACACGGGCTTCCGCGGCGCCACCTCGTCGTGGAGCGCGCGACTCCCGCTGAGGCTGTAGAGCAGCGGGTTGGCGAACCCGATCGGCCGCCCGGCCGCTTGGCCGGCGACCGCCGCGACGCCCGCGAAGAGCGGCGAGGAGAGGCTCGTCCCGCCGATCCGGTAGGTGTCGTAGTAGGTGCCGTCCGGGAAGACCTGGGTCTCGCCGACCTCCATGCCGGTGTTGGGGTCGCCGACGAGCGACACGTCGGGCACGACCCGCATCGCCGACGAGCCGCGGCCCGAGAGCGAGGTCGGCACGACGCCGCGCTGGTAGAACGGCTCGGAGAAGATCTGGCTCACGCCACCCCCACCGCCGGAGCTGTAGGTGAAGGCGCCCCACTGGCTGCCGTCGAGCGGCGCGTAGGCGCTCTGCCAGCCGTACTCGCCGAGCCACTGGCCCTTCTTGCCGACCTCGAGGCTGGTCCCGCCGACGCCGGTGACGTAGGGGACGTCGGAGGGGAACTCCGCCGTCTTCGCCGACGGGTTGGTCCCGCCGGCGGTGTGGTCACCGCTGTCACCCGACGAGAAGCTGACCGTGATGCCGGTCAGCGCCGCCTCGAGGGCGTACTCGGAGTAGTAGTCGATGTAGGACTGACCGAGCTCGTCGGGGTCGTCGATGCTGTCGCTCCACGAGTTCGTGATGACGTCGGCAACGTGGTTGTCGATCGTCGACGCCCAGGCCTCGTCCAGCCCGGTCGAGCAGTCGGCGCCGGCGACGTACACGACCTTGGCGCCGGGCGCGAGCGCGTGGACCGCCTCGACGTCGAGCGTCTCCTCGCCGTACCAGCCGTTGCCACCGCACTCGTCGATCAGGCCGTAGCCGTCCGGCGCCGGCGTGATCTGGGAGAACTGTCCGCGCCTGAACCGCGGCTGGCCGTGGGTCGCGGCGTAGGTGTTGGCGTCCTTCAAGATCGTCGGCGACGCGTAGGCGTCGGTGATGGCGACGGTGATCCCGCGGCCGTCGATTCCCTTCTTGATCAGCGGGGCGACGCCGTACGCCGACTGCAGCTGGGACGGGCCGTAGCCGCACACGGCGTACGGCTGGGTCTTGCCGTTCTCCTGGGGCAGGCTAGTGGCCGCCTTCTGGCCGAAGTACGACGAGCACGGCTGCACGCCGTAGCGCGCTCCCTCCGGCGGGCCGGGGAGCGTGTCGGCCGGCTTCTTGAGCAGGCTGCCCTGGTCGAGCCCGACGATGCCCTCGATGGCACCTGCGACGCTGCTGGAGGTGGCCGCCGGCAGCGAGAGCGCGGTGGCGTTGGCGTGGACCTTGTGACCCTGGAAGCGGTAGTTCCGCATCTGGGTGTCGAAGACCTTCTCCACGGTTGCGGCGCTGCCGTGGGCGGAGACGAGCATCCGGCTCGGCATCGTGGAGTCGACCGTGAAGCCCTGGCTGGTGAGCCAGCTCTTCACCGCCTTCGCCTGCGCGGCCGTGGGGGCGAAGCGGGCCCGGAACTGCTTCGTCGAGAGCCACTTCCCGTACGACGCGCTGGACGGGTCGCTCAGCTGCTGGGCCAGCGACTCTGCGCCGGACTGGTCACGCAGATGGAGCAGCACGGAGAAGTGGAGCGAGGTGCCGTCGGCGACGGCGCCTTCGCTCGTGGCGTTGGAGAGCCAGCGCGGCTTGCTCTGGGTGAGCGGGTGGCGGTGTGACGTCGACGACGCATGGGTGGCGGCGTGGGCCGGGGCGCCCACCGCGGTGAGGGCGAGCCCGGTGGCCGTGGCGGCGAGCGCCGCGGCCATCCTCGCCCGAGGGGTGACGTGCATACGGGAGATCCTTCCCGAGTAGGTGAAGGGGGATAGTTGGGACCCAATCCCTGTGAGCGCGTGCGGGTCAACGGCCCTAAGACCCAGGTAAGCGGTTCCTCAGGAAACATTTAGGTTGGCGATCGATGGGTCAGCGGAGGAACGTCGGCCCTCGCCGTGGCGCGCGGCTTCCTGCTCCCGGCGCGCTCGCGCCTCGCCGCGCACGGCTGAAGCGGAGCCCGCTTCCACTACTCCCGGGTCACCCTTAGCGTCGAGGCACGGCCGCCTGCCCACCCCGCGCGGGCGCTCGACGTCACCGGACCCCAGGAGCCGTCATCCCCATGCCCATCCCTGCCTTCGCCCGTCCCGCGACCCGGGCCGGCGCACGCATTCTCGCCTTCGGCGCCCACCAGCCCGCGACCGTCGTCTCCAACGACGACCTCGCCACCCGGCTCGACACGAGCGACGACTGGATCCGGTCCCGCGTCGGCATCGCCGAGCGCCGGATCGCCGGACCCGAGGAGGGCATCGTCGACATGGCCGTCGAGGCGGGCGGCAAGGCCCTCGCCCGCAGCGGCCTCTCCCCCGCCGAGATCGACCTCGTGATCGTCGCGACCTGCTCGGCGGAGTCGCCGATGCCCGCCCACGCACCCACCGTCGCCCACCGGCTCGGGATCGAGGCGCCGGGTGCCTTCGACCTCAACGCCGCCTGCGCCGGGTTCTGCTACGCACTCGGGACGGCCGACGGCCTGGTGCGCAGCGGCACGACGGGCTCCGCGCTGGTCATCGGCGCCGAGAAGATGTCGCAGTGGGTGGATCCCGACGATCGGAGCACCGCGGTGATCTTCGCCGACGGCGCCGGCGCGGCGGTCGTGACCGGCGCCGACGAGCCCGGGATCGGCCCGACGGTCTGGGGCAGCCTCGGGAGCCACGCCGACAAGCTGATGATCGGGTCGCGGGCGTCGTACCTCGCGCAGGACGGGCAGGCCGTCTTCCGGTGGGCCACCAGCGCTATCGCGCCGGTGGCGCTCGACGCCTGCCGCCGCGCCGGCGTCGACCCGGCCGAGCTCGCCGCCGTCGTACCCCACCAGGCGAACCTGCGGATCATCCGCGCCATCGCCCGCGCCATCGGAGCCGCGAACGCCGTCGTCGCGGAGGACATCGTCACCGCCGGCAACACCTCGGCCGCGTCGGTCCCCCTCGCCGTCTCGCGGCTGCTTGACCGCCACGAGGTCGCGCCCGGCGCGCCCGCCCTCCTCGTCGGCTTCGGCGCCGGGCTCGCCTACGCCGCACAGGTGGTCCGGCTCCCTTAGGCACACCGGCACACCGGCACACCGGCACACCGACGGCACTTTCCCACCGTGGCGCGCCGGCGCCGGTCACCGGCCGTACCGCACCGCGCACCTTCCCGCGATGGCGGGTTCCTGCCGAGCTCGGCGCCGTCCTACGCCTCAAGAACGGGCACTCCTCCGAGGCCGTCCGTCAACACTCGATGACATTGACGGCGAGGCCGCCGCGCGCGGTCTCCTTGTACTTGATCTTCATGTCCGCCCCGGTCTCGCGCATGGTCTTGATCGCGGCGTCGAGAGACACGTGGTGGCTGCCGTCGCCGCGCAACGCGATCCGGGCGGCGTTGATCGCCTTGTTGCTCGCGATGGCGTTGCGCTCGATGCACGGGATCTGCACGAGGCCACCGACTGGGTCGCAGGTGAGGCCGAGGTTGTGCTCGACGCCGATCTCGGCGGCGTTCTCCACCTGTCCGGCGGTGCCGCCGGTCACCTCGCACAACGCACCGGCGGCCATCGCGCAGGCCGACCCCACCTCACCCTGACAACCGACCTCGGCCCCCGAGATCGAGGCGTTCACCTTGAAGAGGATGCCGATCGCCGCCGCGGTGAGCAGGAAGCGCACGATCCCGTCGTCGTCGGCGCCGGGGACGAACCGCTCGTAGTAGTGCAGGACGGCCGGGACGATCCCGGCGGCGCCATTGGTGGGCGCGGTGACGATCCGCCCACCCGACGCGTTCTCCTCGTTCACGGCGAGGGCGAAGAGGTTCACCCAGTCCATCGCCCGGATCGGGTCCACCTCGTCGCCGGTGGCCTCGAGGTCGCGGAGCAGCCTGGGCGCCCGCCGCGGCACCTTGAGACCGCCCGGCAGCAGCGGCTCGGTCCGCGTGCACCCGTTGTGGACGCACTCCTTCATCACCGCCCAGATCGCGAGCAGCTCCGCGCGAAGCTCCTCCTCGCTCCGCCGGGCGAGCTCGTTGGCCATCATGACGTCGCTGACGCGGAGGCCTTCCCGCTCGCAGATGGCGAGCAGCTCGGCAGCGGTGGTGAAGGGGTACGCCACCGGGGTGTCGTCCTCGACGATGCGGTCCACGCCGGCGGCGGCCTCATCGACGACGAAGCCGCCGCCGACCGAGTAGAAGGTGCTGTCGCGCAGCAGGCAACCGTCGGCGCCGTACGCCCGGAACGTCATCCCGTTGGGATGGGCGGGCAGGCTCTTCCTGCGGTGCATCACCAGGTCGGTGTCGCGCTCGAACGCCACGAACCGCGTCCCGGCGAGGTGGAGGCGTCGCGAGCTCGTCACCTGGGCGACGCGCTCGTCCGCGGCGTCGGTGTCGACGGTCTCCGGCCGGTTGCCCTCGAGACCGAGGATGACCGCCTTGTCGGAGCCGTGACCGTGGCCGGTGGAGCCGAGCGAGCCATAGAGCTCCACCTCGACGCGGTCCACATCGTCAAGAAGCCCTTCCGTGCGGAGAGCATCGGTGAAGAGCACCGCCGCCCGCATCGGCCCGACCGTGTGCGAGGACGACGGGCCGATGCCGACCGAGAACATGTCGAAGACGCTGAGCGCCATCAGGTCAGCCCCGGCGCCTTGAACTCGGCCATGGCGTCGACCAGCCAGCGCCCGAGGAAGTCTGCGAACGACGCACGCGGCATCACCCGGTAGGCCTCCTCGCCCGTCTTCTGAAGAATCACGGGAACCCTGCCGAGGTTCGTGACGTACGCCGTCCCGGCCTCGAGGACGCGCGGGTGGAGGTCGAGCGGGCAGCCCTTCTCGAGGACCTTCCGGGCAGAGGGGCCCTCCAGCAGGAAGGTTGCCCGGTTCGCCGAGAGGTCGACCACCGCGGTCGCCGAGCCCGGCAGCGCGGGGGCGAGGCGCTCGGTGAGCCGCTCGGCCTCGACGACGTCGGAGAGGACGAGGAACTCGTCCGGGGAGAGCCACAGCACGGCGACGTCATCCCCTGTGGAGACGGCACCGCAGCGGCCAGGCAGCGCGGTGCCCAGCCGGGCCTCGAGCTCGCCCCGCTCCGGCGCCGTCGGCGCGATGCGGACGCCGACCATGGCGACGTACCGCTCCTCGCGGAGCCGGACCGCGCGCGGGCCGGTGACCTCAGCGGCCTCGAACAGCGCGGCGAGGTGCTCTGCGGGGCTGGTGCGGCGCTCGGCGACGGTGCGCGGAGCGGGGGCAAGCGTGGAGTGATCAGCCATCACGTCGACTTCCTTCGGGGTCGTAGAGAACGGTGTCGCCGACAACGACATCGACCAGCTGGCCGCCGACCGCGGCTGCCAGCCGCTGACCGATCCGGTTCTGGCCGTTCTTGACCAGGGCGAGCGCGAACGACCGCCCCAGCGCGGCGCTGAGATAGCTGGAGGTGACGTACCCTTCCATCGGCACCGGCGTCGACTCCGGCGTGATCGGGACGCCGACGTCGACGAGCTGGGTGCCCTCGGGGAGCCGGATCGAGGGGTCGACCGGGAGCACCGAGACGAGGTGCTTACGGTCGGGCCGGGCGGTGTCGGGGCGGCTGTAGGACCGCTTGCCGACGAAGTCCTTCGCCTTCGAGACGATCCACTCCATGCCGGCGTCCTGCGGCGTCACCGTGCCGTCGGTGTCCTGGCCGACGATCGGATAGCCCTTCTCGGCGCGGAGCACGTGCATCGTCTCGGTCCCATAGGGAGTGATGGCGTACGGCTCGCCCGCGGCGTAGATGTCCTGCCAGACATCGTGGCCGTACCAGGTCGCGACGTTGACCTCGAAGGCCAGCTCGCCGGAGAACGAGATGCGACAGATGCGGGCCGGGACCCCGGAGGCGAGCGTGGTCTCGCGGAAGGTCATGAAGCCGAAGGACTCGTTGCTGACGTCGAGGTCGGGGGCGATCGCGGCGATGACGTCGCGCGACCTCGGCCCGACCACGGCGATTGTCGTCCACTGCTCGGTGACCGAGGTGAGGCTGACGTCCAGGTGGGGCCACTCGGTCTGGTGCCACTCCTCCAGCCAGTCGAGGACCTTGGCCGCGCCACCGGTCGTCGTGGTCATGAAGTAGCGGTTCTCGTCGATGCGCAGCGTCACGCCGTCGTCGAAGATCATCCCGTCGGGCGTGCACATGACGCCGTAGCGGGCCGAGCCCGGAGCGAGCTTCTTGAACGCGTTCGTATAGATGCGGTTGAGGAACTCGCCGGCGTCGCTGCCCCAGACCTCGATCTTGCCGAGCGTCGTGGCGTCCATCATCCCGACGGAGCTCCGCACGGCGGCACACTCCCGCAGGACGGCATCGTCCATCGACTCGCCGGGCCGCGGGTAGTACCACGGCCGCAGCCACTGGCCGACGAACTCGAACTCGGCCCCGTGGGCGACGTGCCACGGATGGATCGACGTGATCCGGGCGGGGTCGAAGAGCTCGCCGCGTTCGCGCCCGGCCAGCGCGATGAACGGCACCGGCGCGTAGGGCGCACGGTAGGTCGTCGTGCCGATCTCGCCCGGGGTGCGGCCCTGGTTGAGGGCCGCGGCGATCACACCGATCGCGTTGACGCCGGAAGTCTTGCCCTGGTCGTTGGCGGTGCTGATCGAGGTGTAGCGCTTGATGTGCTCCACGCTGCGCATCCCCGCACCGGTGGCGCGGAGGACGTCATGGACGGTCTGGTCGCGCTGCAGGTCGACGAAGTGCTCGTCGAGCGACGCCAAGCCGCCGTCCCGGTCCCGCACGACCCACAACGGGCGTGTGGGCGCGTCGGCCGCGGGCCGTGGCAGCGACGTCCCGGGCAGCCCCTGGGCAGGACCGACGCCGGCGGCGTACGCCGCGAGCGCGCCCGCGTGCCGACCTTCGGCAAGACAGGCTGCCAGGCCATAGCTGCCGCGGGCCGAGCCCACGACCTGCTGATCCAGGACGTGGCCGTCGGGCACGAAGGCGACCAGATCCTCGTCCCACCGCAGCGTGCCCTGGCGCTGGCTGTGCAGGTGTACGACGGGGCTCCAGCCGCCCGACACGGCGACCAGGTCGCAGGCGACCGTCACCGGCTCGCCCGTGGGGACGCCGTCGGCGTCGATCTCGCTGACCGTCGCCGCGGTGACGCGAGGAGCGCCCTCGGTGTCGACCACGGTCGAGCCCAGACGCACCTCGACGCCGGACTCCGCGGCGTCGCGGGCCCGCGGTGAGGGCTCGGTCCGCGCGTCGGCGACCGCCACGACCTCCACGCCCGCCCGCTGGAGGTCCGCGACGAGGTCGTAGGCGCTGTCGTTGGTCGTCGCCACGACGACCCGGGAGCCCGCGGCGACGGCGTACCGGTTGAGGTAGGTGCGCACCGCGGAGGCGAGCATGACGCCGGGTCGGTCGTTGTGGCGGAAGACGAGCGGCCGCTCGTGTGCGCCGGTGGCGAGGACGACCTGCTTGGCTCGGATGTGCCAGAGCCGCTGCCGCGAGACGCCGGGCAGCTGCGCCTTGGCGTCGGCGTCGAGGTGGTCGATGCGGTTCTGCAGGGCGATGACGTAGTTGGCGTCATAGCTGCCGAACGCGTTCGTCCGGGAGAGGACAGTCACCTCCGGCGCCGCGGCGAGCTCGGCGGCCACGGACGCGACCCATGCCTGCGCGTCGACGCCGTCGATCTCGGCGCCCGGGGCGGAGAGGAGCGATCCGCCGAGCTCGGGCTGGTCGTCGATGAGGATGACGCGCGCCCCGGAGCCCGCCGCCCTCCGGGCCGCGGCCAGACCGGTGGGGCCGCCGCCGACCACGAGGACGTCGGCGTGCACGTAGGACTTGTCGTAGAGCGCGGTGTCCTCGCCCGGGTCGAGATCGCCCTGCCCGGACAGGTAGTCGGCGCGCAGGCCGTCGACCAGCTCGACGGTGGTGGCGGTCAGCATCGACTCGGTGACCGAGTCGCCCGGCCGGCGTACCTTCACGAGGGCGTTCGGCTCCTCGACACCGGCGGCGACGATGCCGCGCGGCCGGCCGCGGTACATCGACGGCGCGGTCTCGATGACGCCGGCGGCGAGCAGCGCGGACGCGAGGGTGTCGCCGGCGTGACCGCGGTAGTCGCGGCCGTCGACGGTGAAGGCGAGCTCGCTCGCCCGGTCGATGCGGCCGCCCTCGGCGAGGCGGCAAGAGGTGGTGCTCACAGGTCTCCTCCATCCAGGGTCGGGCGAGGCTCGCCCGCGGCGTACACGGCGGCGATGCGGTAGGTCACGGTGTCGCGGAGGACGTTGAACCACTTGCGGCAGCCGCCGGAGTGGACCCACCGCTCGGCGTACAGGCCCTTGGTGTTCTCCCGGTAGAAGAGGTAGCGCCCCCACTCCTCGTCGGTCAGTGCCGAGGGGTCCTCGGGATAGGCCACGTGTGCCTGGCTGCCGTAGTGGAACTCGGTCTCGTCACGCGGCCCGCAGTTCGGGCAGTCGATGAGGATCATCGCGCGTCCTTTCAGTGCGCCACGGCGGCTGCGCCGTGCTCGTCGATGAGGGCCCCGGTGGCGAACCGCTCCAGCGCGAACGGCGCGTTGAGCGGGTGGGGCTCGTCGTGGGCGACCGTGTGGGCCATCGTCCAGCCGGCACCCGGGGTGCCCTTGAAGCCGCCCGTGCCCCAGCCGCAGTTGACGTAGACGTTGTCGATCGGGGACTTCCCCACGACCGGCGACGCGTCCGGGGTGACGTCGACGATGCCGCCCCAGGTGCGCAGCAGGTGCGCCCGGGCGAAGATCGGGAAGAGCTCGACGGCCGCGGCCATCTGCTCCTCGATCACGTGGAAGCCGCCACGCTGGCCGTAGCCGTTGTAGGAGTCCACGCCCGCGCCCATGACGAGCTCGCCCTTGTGGGCCTGCGACACGTAGACGTGGACGTGGTTCGACATCACGACGGTGGGGTGCACCGGCTGGTGGAGCTCGGAGACGAGCGCCTGCAGCGGGTGGGACTGGATCGGCAGGTCGAAGCCGGCGAGCCTCGCGAGCACGCTGGAGTGGCCGGCCGCGCAGAGCGCGACCTTGCCGGTCGCGATCGTGCCCCGGCTCGTGCGAACGCCGGTGACGCGGTTGCCCTCCTTGACGAAGCCGATCACCTCGCAGTCCTGGATCAGGTCGACACCGAGCTCGTCGGCCTTGCGGGCGAACGCCCAGGCGACGTGGTCGTGCTTGGCGATGCCGGCGCGGGGCTGGTAGGTCGCGCCCATCACCGGGTAGCGGATGTTGTCGCTGGTGTTGAGGATCGGGCAGACCTCCTTGACCTGGTCGACGTCGAGCCACTCCGCGTCGACGCCGTTGAGGCGGTTGGCCTCGGAGCGCCGCACGGACTCGCGCACGTCCTGCAGGGTGTGCGCGAGGTTGAGCACGCCGCGCTGACTGAAGAGGAAGTCGTACTCCAGCTCGTCGGGCAGCTCCTCCCACAGCTTGAGGGAGTGCTCGTAGATGGCCGCCGACTCGTCCCAGAGGTAGTTCGACCGGATGATCGTGGTGTTGCGCGCCATGTTGCCGCCGGCGAGCCAACCGCGTTCCAGCACGGCGATGTTGGTCAGGCCGTGGTTCTTCGCCAGGTAGTACGCCGTCGCGAGTCCGTGGCCGCCGCCACCGACGATGACGACGTCGTACGACGGCTTGGGGTCGGGGTTGCGCCAGAGGAAGTCGGGGTGCTCGGGCAGGAGGTCGGCCATCACTCGGCTCCGTTCGGGTCGGCAAGGTTGGGATAGAGCCGGTGCTTGTCGGCGAGCGCCTCGACTCGGCCGCGGAGCTCCGCCACGAGCTCGTCGGTGAAGTCGGCGGTCAGCGCGGCCGCGATGATGTCGGCCACCTCGGTGAAGTCAGCGTCGTCGAAGCCGCGGGTCGCGAGCGCCGGTGTCCCGATCCGAAGACCGGAGGACACCATCGGCGGGCGCGGGTCGAACGGCACCGCGTTGCGGTTGACCGTGATGCCGACCCGGTGGAGCCGGTCCTCCCCCTGTTGGCCGTCGAGCTCGGAGTCGCGCAGGTCGACGAGGACCAGGTGGACGTCGGTGCCGCCGCTCACCACCGAGACCCCCACCTCGGCGACGTCGTCGGAGAGGAGCCGATCGGCGATGATCCGCGCACCGCGCAGCGTCCGCTCCTGACGCTCACGGAACTCCTCGTCGGCGGCCAGCTTGAACGCCACGGCCTTGCCGGCGATGACGTGTTCGAGCGGGCCGCCCTGCTGCCCCGGGAAGACCGCGGAGTTGACCTTCTTCGCGATGGCGGCGTCGTTGGTGAGGATGACACCGCCGCGCGGGCCCCCGAGGGTCTTGTGCGTCGTCGTCGTCACGATGTCGGCGTACGGCACCGGGTTGGGGTGCAGGCCGGCGGCGACCAGGCCCGCGAAGTGGGCCATGTCGACCATGAGATAGGCGCCGACCGCATCGGCGATGCGCCGGAAGGCGGCGAAGTCGAGCTGGCGTGGGTAGGCGGACCAGCCCGCGACGATGAGCTTGGGCCGGTGCTCGAGGGCGAGGCGCTCGACCTCGGCCATGTCGATGAGCATGGTGTCGCGGGCGACCTCGTAGGGCACCACGTCGTAGAGCCGGCCGGAGAAGTTGATCTTCATCCCGTGCGTGAGATGGCCGCCGTGAGCCAGCGAGAGCCCGAGGATCGTGTCTCCCGGCTGGAGGAGCGCGAACATCGCCGCGGCGTTCGCCTGGGCGCCCGAGTGCGGCTGGACGTTGGCGAACTGGGCCGAGAAGAGCGACGTCACCCGGTCGATGGCGAGCTGCTCGATCACGTCGACGTGCTCGCAGCCGCCGTAGTAGCGGCGGCCGGGGTAGCCCTCGGCGTACTTGTTGGTCAGCACGGAGCCCTGCGCCTCCATGACGGCGGTCGGCGCGAAGTTCTCCGACGCGATCATCTCCAGCGTCTGCTGCTGCCGGCTCAGCTCGGCATCGATCATCGCCCGGATCTGCGGGTCCGTCTCCGCAAGGGAGCGGGTCAGCACATCAGACACAGTAGGGCTCCTCAGCTTTAGTATGCGATTGATATATCAGTGGTACTCCAGGAGTATGCTGACGTCGAACAGCGGTGTCAACAGTTTTCGACCATGTGGAGGTGCGCGCGATATGGCCACACAGGAGGCGTCCCGCTCGGTCGTCACTGAGGCGTCCGGGTCGTATGCGGATCTCGCCTACGAGCGCATCCGGGATCGGCTGATCATGCTCGACATCCGCCCCGGGGAGCCGATCAACGACGGGAAGCTCGCCGCCGAGATCGGCGTCGGCCGCACGCCGGTGCGGGAGGCACTGAAGCACTTGGAGAGGGACCACCTCGTGGTCTCGTTCCCACGCCGCGGCACCTTCGCCACCGCCATCGACGTCACCGAGCTCAGCTCGATCTCCGATCTCCGACAACATCTCGAGCCGTTCGCGGCTCGGCGCGCGGCCGAGAACGCGCTCCCGCAGGTGCGCGAGGAGCTGCGCGCCAAGGCCGCGGAGGTACGCGGCCTCGACGCACTCGGCGACGACCGGAACACGCTCATGCGTTTCGACACCTCGGTCCATCGGCTCATCTACCGGGCGACCGGGAATCCTCATCTCGAGGACGTGCTCATCCGCTACGACAACCTCGCCACCCGCATCTGGTGCCTCGTCATGGACCGCCTCCCCGACCTCGCACACCACATCACCGAGCACGCCGACCTGCTCGACGCGATCGCCGACGGGGACGCCGACCGCGCCGAGCAGCTGGCCCGCGACCACGTCGCCGGCTTCGAGAGCGAGATCCGCAAGGTCCTGTGACACGGGCGACCGGGAGGTCGGCCGTCACGTCGTAAGCCGTGGCGCGAACCGTGCCGGTCGCGCCTCAGTCAACGGCTTCCAGGTCAACGGCTTCCAGGTCAACGGCTTCCAGCGGGGCGCGGCCGCGGGCGCCGGTCGGCGCCTCGACCCGAGCGATCGAGCGCACGTCCGCCACCGCGGTCTCGGCATGGCGGGCGATCTCGGCGAGGGTGGTGACCCACATGCCGTCCATCGCCTGGACGTCGGCGATCAGCCTCTCGAGGGCAACGGCCTTGGACGGCCGGCCCGAGATGAAGGGATGGTTGGTCAGTACGAAGCAACCGCCTTCGGCGTGCTGCGCCTCCGCCTCCAGCAACCACATCTCATGGACCTTGGCCGGGCTCTCGATCACGCCGCTGCCGGTCCAACCCGGATAGAAGGCGTACTGCTCCCAGTCGTCCAGCGTCCAGTCGACCGGGATCTCGACGAGCGAGCCGCGACCGCTCTCTCCGGTGAAGCGGTAGGGCACGTCGCCGTCGAGAAGGCTGGAGTCGTAGCGGAAGCCACGCTCGACCAGCAGGTCAGCCGAATGCCAGTTGAGCTCCCACCACGGTGCCCTGTAGCCGGCCGGCGTGATCCCGAGCCGGCCGAGTGCCTCGAGCCCGCGATCGAGGTAGGAGGCTTCCTGCTCGGCCGAGATGCCCTGCATCGGCTCGTGGAGGTAGCCGTGGTGCGCGATCTCGTGCCCCCCGTCGGCGATGCGGCGCACCATGTCCGGGTAGGTGTCGGCCGTGAATCCCGGCACGAAGAACGTGGCCGTGACGCCCCGCCGCTCGAGGACACGAAGGAGCCGCGGCACGCCGACCCGGGGCCCGTAGGCCTGGTGGGTCATGAGGGACATCCGCGCGGAGGACGCGGGGTCGTGGGCAAGAACGCACGACTCGGCATCGACATCGAAGCTGAAGGCTGCGGCGGCGCGCATGCTGTCGGGCCAGGTGAACGTCACGAGACGACCCCCTTCACGGTGATCGCCGGCGCGAGGGGCTGCGGCATGCCGTCGTACCGGCGGGCGACGACGGGGCCCAGGGCTGCATAGACGAGCGCGCTGGTCAGGCCGCCGGCCAGCCACGAGAGATCCACACCATGCATGGCGCGAGCGACGCTGCCCTGGAGAGCGGGGACCATGCCGTACATGAAGAGCCACGTCATCGCGACACCGCTGAAGAAGGCAGCCATGCCGGCCCAGTTGATCGCCGGCAGGGAGGCCGTGCCCACCGGCTCGAACAGCTTGGCGGTGTCGGGTTGGGTGCCGCGCAGGAGCCAGTAGTAGTGCACGAGCATGATGCCTCCCCACGTCGCGACCCAGGCGACGATGCCGGAGAGGAACGAGTCCAGCGTGTTGGCGAAGTCGCCTCGGTAGATGAAGAAGACGACGACCAGCATCGCGAAGACGCCGACGATCAGGCTGAGAGCCCGCCTCGGGACCTTCAGGTCGAGCGCCTGGGTCGCGACCGAGAAGGTGTAGATGTTGAGGATGTTGGTGGCGATCGGGCCGTGGACCACGAGCAGCAGCACGGGGATGGCCAGCGCTCCGAAGTTGTCCACGATGAGCTGGCCCGGGTCGACCGAGGCGCTCTTGGTGGCGAGCGTCGCGCCGAGCAGGCCCAACCAGACCACCGGGAGGAACTGTCCGAAGGTGCTGGCGAGGTAGAGCTTGGCGCGCGGGACGTCGCGGCTCACGAAGCGGGAGTAGTCGGCGGCGTAGGTGAACCAGGTGATGCCCCAGCCGATGCCGATCGCCGTCATCACCCCGGTCATGGCGGCCCAGCGGTCGGAGCCGGTCAACACATGACCGACGGGGCCGGCGTAGGACCAGTCGATGTGCAGGAAGAACCAAGCGGTGATCGACATCGCCACCAACACGACGATGGTCGGCGGGACCGTCCACCGCTCGAAGGCGGCGATCGCGCGGTAGCCGAGCCAGGAGATGACGACCTGGGCGGACATGATCAGAGCGGCGACCAGGATCCTCGCGGCGTTGTTCGACGCACCCGGGTCGACGATGCCGATCTTTCCCAGCAGGGCCATCACGAGGTCGAGGATGATCCAGGTGTTGAGGGCACACCAGCCGATGGCGAGACACGCCTGGATCGTGGCGGGCAGGTAGTTGCCGACGCGGCCGAACACCGCCCGCGACAGCACCATGCCCGTGGCCCCGGTGCGCTGCCCGAGCAGCACGAACAAGCCGAAGAGCGACATGCCGATCAGGTTTCCGACCACGAGCACCAAGACGGTGTCCCAGAGGCCGAGGCCCAGTTCGACGCCGAGGGCCCCGAGCACCCAGTTGATGGGGGCGATGTTGGCGCCGCACCAGATCCAGAACTGCCCCGAGACCCGATGGGACCGAGAGGCCTCGGGGATCGGTTGCAGTTGTTGTTCGAGGTCGGCGATCTCTGCCGGCGCATGCTGTGAGGTGGACATCGGGAACCCTTCTCGAGCACTGGAGCAGGACTCGGACTGAGGCTTCATCGTGTATGGCCCAGATCACACAGAACAAGGTGCATACTGTCAGGCGTGCTGCGGCGATCAACGGACAAATCGTCATGTCTTTGACATTGGCGGCCGCACTTCGGCGTCCGAGCCTGGCCGAAGCCGACCCCATCGTCCGGACCGGCGCGGGTGCCTTGGACCGACGCGTGCGCTGGATCCACTCCACCGAGGTCATCGAGATCGCTCCGCTTCTGCGCGGCGGGGAGCTTCTGCTCACCGGCGGCGAGATGCTCGCGAAGGCATCGCCCTTCGAGCAACGGCGCTACGTCCGCGAGCTTGCCGAACGACAGGTCGCCGCCGTCGCGATCGAGACGGGACCGCATCTACCTGTGATTCCGGCCGCGCTGCTCGAGGAAGCCGACGCGATGGGGTTCCCCGTGGTCGAGCTGAGGCGGGTGGTCCCGTTCGTCGGCGTCGCCGAGTCCCTGAACGCGGAGCTGGTCAACGACTCCGTGAAGAGGCTGGAGTACGGCGGCGACCTGGCCCGCGCTCTGTCGGCGATCCTGGGAGACGGTGGCGACGTCCAGGCCCTGCTCGACGAGCTCCGTGTGCGCACCGGCGCCTCCGTCGTACTCTTCGACCGCGCGGGGGATCCGATCGCCCAGACGTCGGAAGCGGCCTGGGAGGGTTCGCCGACATTGACCGGAGCGGTCACCTCGCGGATCGCCGTACGCGGGACGCCCACAGCGACGCTCGCGTTCTACCCCGGTCCCGATGCCGATCTCGACCTCCTCGCCATCGCCGGCGAGCGAGCCGGGGAGGCGCTCGCCCTGGCACTTCTTCGGGTGCGCCCGCCCTCGGCACGAGACTTCGCCGCCAGCGAGCTGGCACGACTGGCGGCGCGCAGCGACGAGCACCGTGGACGGATCGACCGGCTCGGCGAGATCATCGGGTTCGCGCGCAATGCGCCGGCACTGGGTATCGCGATCGGCGGCTCGACCATCTCCGGCCTGCACGGCCTCGACGGACTTCTCTGGCGCCACGGCTCCGTGGCCATCGACACCGCTGCGAGCCAGGCACGAGTCGTGCTCTCGATCCGCCAGTTGCCTCAGGCCGGGGAGATTCGCGCGCGGCTCATCGCCGACCTGGAGGAGTGGGCGCGCCACCAGAGCGATCTCGTGGTGGCCGTCGGCCCGCTGGTGCCGTCCCTACGACTTCTCAGCGCCTCGATGGGCGCGGCCGAGAGCTGCCTGGAGCGTCGTGCGACGCGCGGACCCGGCGTCGTGGTGGACGCGTCCGCGACGATGGCGGTGGACTGGCTGTGCTCGGACGCGCTGCGCACTCAGGCGCAGCGCCTCGTTCAAGGCCAGCTGGCGATGCTGCTAGCGGCGCCGCGGGCCGAGCGCGACGTTCTCCTCGACACTCTGGAGGCGTATCTCGACCACGGCTGTCACAAGACCCGCACCGCCCAGGCGCTGCATCTGCAACGCCAGTCCCTCTACGGACGGCTCGAGCGGGTGTTCCGCCTGCTCGGTGGCGACCCGACCGGCACCGATCGCGCGCTGGCGCTCCACCTCGCGCTCAAGCTTCGCCACGCGCTCCGGCTCGGCGGCGAGCCTGCGTGACGCCTCAGTCGGACTGGCCGCCGAGCCGCTTGCCGATCTCGCGCGCGCAGTCGCGGGCGGCCTCGGCGATCACCGTCGCCTGCTCGCGCGAGACTCGGAACCGAGGCGCGGAGACGAGGACGGCCGCGACGGCATCGCCGCGGTGGTCGACGACGGGAGCGGCAACCCCGACCTCCTCCAGCGAGGTCTCGCCATAGTTGATGGCGTAGCCACGTTCGACCACGTCGCGAAGACGCCCGGCATAGGCCTCGAGCGTCGCCTCGCTGACGCCGGACAGCTCGATCGCACCGGCGGTGAGCAGCCGGCGTACGGCGACCGCGTCGAAGTGCGCCAGGAAGACCTGGACCGACGAACTCGCCGCATCGTTGTAGCGCGTGCCGAGCGGGGTGGTGTGCTTCACCTGCCGACGGCTGGGCACCTGCTCGACGCACACCGCCTCGCTGCCGTCCCACACCATCAGCGCGACCGTCTCGCCGACCCGTCGGCTCAAGTCACCGAGATAGGGGTAGGCGACCCGCCGTACGTCGAGGTCGGCGAGCAGCGGACCGGCCATGCCGATGATGCCGAGCCCCAGGCGGAACCTCTTGCTGGCCTCGTCGCGTTCCACGAGATCTTCCGCCTCCAGCGTGGAGAGGATCCGCGAGACCGTGCTCTTGTGCAGGCCGATCTTGGCAGCGATCTCGGACACGCCGAGCAGAGGTTCCTCCACGGAGAAGGCGCGCAGCACGGCGATGCCGTTCTTGAGTGCGGCAATGCCCCGGGAATCGGTGCCGTTCTCATCCGCGCCACTCATATCTCGTTCATCATTCCCCATCACCCACCAACCGCGACGGCGCCACCCCGCACGGAACGGGGCGGCGCCGTCGCGGAGTCACACTCCGAGGATGTTGTGCTCGGGCCCGAAGGGGAACTTCGTGATGTTCTCCGCATCCTTCTCGCCGACCACGAGGATGTCGTGCTCGCGGTAGCCGCCGGCACCCGGCTCGCCATCGGGAATCATGATCATCGGCTCCATCGAGACCACCATCCCCGGCTCGAGCACCGTCTCGATGTCCTCACGAAGTTCCAAGCCGGCCTCGCGGCCGTAGTAGTGGCTGAGAACGCCGAACGAGTGGCCGTAGCCGAAGGTCCGGTTCGGCAACAGGCCGTAGCCGATGTAGATCTCGTTGAGCTTGTGGGCGATCTCCGCGCACGAGATCCCGGGCTTGATGAGCTCGATCCCGGCGCGGTGCACCTCGACGTTGATGTTCCACAGCTCGAGCGATCGCTGGTCGGGTTCACCGAAGAAGAGCGTCCGCTCCAGCGCCGTGTAGTACCCCGAGGTCATCGGGAAGCAGTTCAGGCTGAGAATGTCGCCGCGCTGGACCTTCCGCGTGGTGGGCCAGTTGTGTGCCCCATCGGTGTTGATGCCCGACTGGAACCAGACCCAGGTGTCGCGGATCTCGGTGTGCGGGAAGGTCTCCGCGATCTCGTGGACCATGGCGTTGGTGCCAGCGAGTGCGACTTCGTACTCCGCGACGCCCTCACGAATCGCGTCGCGGATGGCGAAGCCCCCGAGGTCGCCGATCCGGGCGCCGTGCTTGATGACCTCGATCTCCTCCTCGGACTTGATCATCCGCTGTCGCATCGCCGACTTCGAGACGTCGACCAGGGCGGCGTCGGGGAAGGCGGCCTCGAACTTCTGTCGCAGCTCGAGCGGCACGGCGTCGTCCTCGACTCCGATACGGGCCGGGTCGATGCCCCGCTGGCGCAGGCTCTCCCGGATGACCCAGATGAAGTTGTCCCTGTGCCAGTCCGTGTAGACGACGTTGTCGCCGAAGGTGCGGCGCCAGGGCATGCCGGCGTCGATGTTCGCCGAGACGGTGTACTGGTCGTCCTGGGTCACGACCAGCGCGTACGGGCGCCCGAAGGACGTGTAGAGGAAGTCGGAGTAGTACTTGATGTTGTGGTACGACGTGAGCAGCGCGACGTCGGCTCCGGCATCGGCCATGATCTTTCGGAGGGAGGCCAGCCGACGCTCCATCTCCGCGTCGGAGAAGGTGAGCTGCTCCTTCTGGCCGTTCTTGATGGACTTCAGGCGTTCGAGATCGGTGACGGACACGGTGATTCCTTTCGAGGTGGGGATGTAGCGGATGGGTGACGTGCTCAGTCGACGAGCGGCTGGCGGCACGTCTCGCGGCTGAGGACGACCGCGACGAGCGAGACGAGTGCGGCGGCGACCAGGTAGAACGCAGGGGCGAGCTGGCTGCCGGTCAGCGTGATCAACAAGGTGGCGACGAAGGGCGCCGTACCGCCGAAGAGCGCATTCGCGACGTTGAAGCTGACGGCGAAGCCGGTGTAGCGGACCGAGGTCGGGAACATCTCGGCCAGGAAGCTGGGCAGGGTGCCGTCGTTGAGCGTGAGCACTCCACCGAGCAGGACCTGGATCACCACGACCGTCGCGAAGCCCGAGAGGTCCAGCATCGCGAAGGCCGGCACCGTCAGCAGGACGAACAGCGCCGAGGCCCCCGTGAGCATCGTCTTGCGTCCGAACCGGTCGGAGAGAGCGCCGGTGCCGAAGATGAAGCAGATGTAGGTCACCAGCGCGATCGTGGTGGCGAGGAACGACTCGGTGTCGCCGAACCCGACCTCCTCGGTCAGGTAGGTCGGCATGTAGCTCAACAAGACGTAGAAGGCGACCGCATTGAGCAGGGCGGCGCCGAGCGCGCGCAGCAGGGCCGCCCGGTGGGTCACCAACAACGCGCGCACCGGCGTGGGCACCACCTGGCGGCTCTCCTCGAGAGCGCGGAAGACGGGCGTGTCCTCGATGCGCAGCCGGATGTAGCGCCCGATGAGCCCGAGCGGCGCCGCCAGCAGGAAGGGCAGGCGCCATCCCCAGGAGTGCAGAGCGTCATCACCGAGGAGGCCGGTGAGCAGTGCGGCGAGCAACGAGCCGAGCAACAGCCCGCTCGCCGTGCTCGCCGGCACGACCGAGGCGTACAGACCCCGGCGGTGCGAGGGCGCGTACTCGACGAGGAAGGCCGAAGCGCCGGCGTACTCCCCCGACGCCGAGAAGCCCTGCACCACCCTGACGATGAGCAGCAGGAGCGGAGCCAGGAGCCCGACCATCGCGTAGGTCGGGAGCAGCGCGATGCAGAACGTCGAGGCCGACATCACCACGATCGAGAGCGAGAGCGCCGAGCGACGGCCCACCCGGTCCCCCATGCGACCCCAGAAGAAGCCGCCGAGAGGCCGGATGAAGAACGACACCGCGAAGACGGCGAACGTCGCCAGCAGCGCGGCACTGCGGTCCGAGCTCGGGAAGAACACGGTGGAGATGGTGGCTGCGAGGTAGCCGTAGGACGCGTAGTCGAACCACTCCACGAAGTTGCCGACGAAGCTCGCCGCGACCACGCGTCGATGCGTGCTGCGGATCTGGGCCTGATCGAGGGCGGGCATCGTCGGCTCGAAGGGCTGAAGGGGCAAGTCGCCAGGAGTGGGAGGCGCGGGCTCGGTGCTCATACTGACCGTCCAAGAGAATGATCGTTGCAGTGTGCGAAACGATGTTGCGACGCTAAGGACGGTCCGTATCGCTGTCAAGGGGCAGATCCGCATTGCGCGCGGATTGAGCGCCATCCGACGCAGCGATATCGCGGTCCACTACTCCCAATTGCGCAACCGCGTTGCATCAGTGGCGTCCCTCGCCGCGACATGCAAGGTCTTCGGCGGATGCGCAGCGGCGTCATCCGCCCACGGCAGCGGCGGCCACCCGGCGGGCCTGGATAGGGCCAAAGACCGTGCGCGGCACCGGTCGGGACATGACCGCGTGGCGGATTCACGCTGGACGTCATCGAGCGCTGGCGAGTGCTGCCGTCATGGGTGGTCCACCCGGCCGCCCAAGGCCGGGTGGACCACCAGGCGACTCGGGTCAGTGCGTCACGGTCACCGACTCGATGGTGCCGGCGAACTGCCACCGCGTGCCATTGGCCGCGACATTGGCGCCGAGCGTGAGGTTGCCCAGGCCAGAGACGCTGTTGAAGAACGCCTGTGCGGACGAGGTCCCGACCACGTGGCCGTCCACGCCGAGTGTGGTGCCCGAGGGTGAGACGCTGAGCGTCATCAGATGCTCGGCGCCGTCATCGACGCGAACGCCGGTCGCGATGCGCACGGGATAGGCGGAGGTCGCGGTGCGGATCTCGGCGTACGCCGCCCCGGCGTTGACCGAGAGGATGAGGTCCTTCACCGTGCTGGCCGGGTCGGCAGCGGAGACCAGGACTCCCGCCGGGGTCGTCTGTGTGGTGCGGAACCGCACGGCGACCATGCCGTCGGCGAGGGACGCCAACGCGGGGAGCGCGGCCGATTCGTCGGTGGCGTGCACTCCGTCGGCCGTCACCGGACCGGGGGTCGACCACACTGTCGTGCCGGTCTGCAGCGTGACCGGCACGGTGCCCTGCGAGATCCCGCGGGACTGGTGGAACGTGACCGTGAGATCCCGCGGCCCCGCCGCCGCATCCGCAGCCACCGCCACGGGCAGTCGCACCGTCCGGCTCGCCCCCGGCGCAAGCGGTGCGAGCCGGGCGCGGCCGCCGGTCACGCCGGGACCGGGAGTCAGCCGCAGGACGCCGGCCGGCTGCGTCCGGTCACCGGTGTTCGTCACCGTGACAGCCAGGCTCTGTCCGCCGCCGGAGCGCAGCACGACCGGTGCAGTCGTCGCACTGGCGATGCTGGCACACGCGGGTCGCAGCCAGTCGCGTCCGAACGAGGTGTAGGTGATGTGCTCGTAGTCACCGCGTTCATAGAGCAGTCCGAAGCGACCATCGGGCAGGTTCGTCAGGGTGGAGTACGCCGCGGCGCCGGGCTCGACGACCTTCGTGACCGGCCAGGTCCGACCGTCGTCGCACGACATCTTGACCACGAGGTTCTCCCGGCTCGACGGGTTCGCGTTGTTGCTCTCCAGCAGCCAGTGCGCCTGCGGGCTGCGCGGGTTGGCGTGCGGCGCGTAGCGGATGATCGAACCGTTGTCACCCGGATCGACCAGGTCGGCGTTGGGGGTGAGGGTCGAATAGGTCTGCCCGCCGTCGTGGGACAGCGCGGTGAGCCGGTAGGGCGTGGCTCGGGAGTCGAGCAGCACGTCGCCGTTCGCGAGCTGGACGGTCTTGTTCTCGTCCGCGCCGGGGCCGACCGGTGTTCCCATGTGCCACGTGCCTCCGTCGTCATCGGAGTACGCGCTCGCTGCGTAGTTGGCTCCGTTGATCCGTACGACGTACTGCTGGACGAGCCGCCCGGCGTAGGGGCCGGTGCTCAGCTGGATCCCCTGACCGGATGCGGCGAACATGCCGCCCCACGAGGGATCCTTGATCTGCGGGGTGATCCGACGGTGGTGCCAGGTGAGACCGTCGTCGTCGGAATAGCTGTAGTCCGCCTGCAGCACGTCCGGATCGTCGGGGTCGTTGCCCGTGTGCGACCCGGCGAAGCCCTGATTGACGCCGGCGGCGTAGAAGTCGAAGATCCGACCGGTCCGACGGTCCACCAGCAGGCTCGGGTCGCCGTAGCCCTTCGGGGCCGGGTCGGCCTGCACGACCTGCTGGTCCGTCCAGGTCCGTCCGCCGTCGGTGCTGCGCCGGATGACGTCGGAGATGTTGCTGGGCAGATCGGACATGCCGGGACGGGCGTCGTACGCCGCGATCAGGGTGCCGCGGTTGGTCACCGTCAAGGCAGCGATGCGATAGACGGGCGATCCGACCCCGCTCGTCGCCAGATCCGTCTTCCGCAGCCCGGTCGCGTCGACCGAGCCTGAGGCGTGGTGCGGTGAGCGGGTCCGGTCCGAGGTCGCGCGGTGTGGCGCTGCGGCCAGCGCGGGGCTCGTGACCAGAAGAAGCGCTGCGGCCGCGATGGCGGCCACAGCGAAGGGTGAGGGGCGTTGCATGGAACCTCCCGATAGGCAGGACGTGGGATGTCCTATGACCGTAGGGTGGCCCAAATCACACGTCAACCCCCGAGAAGGACGCGCGGACGCCGCCTCAGCGTGTCTGCGTCACCTTGCGCAGCCCCCGCGGTCGGTCCGGGTCGATGCCCCGATCGAGCGCCGCGCTCATCGCCAGCTGCTGCAGCGGCAGGATCTCGAGAAGAGGGCTCAGCGCATCCGGAAGTCCCGCGCTGTCGATCGTGAAGTCACCCTTGGCACCGACGGTCCAGATCGGCGCGCCGCGGTCGCGGATCGCACCGAGGACAGGCGCCATGGCAGCGCCTGCCTCCCCCGGAGGGAGGACACCGATCACCGGCACACAGTCGTCGATCATCGCCAGCGGACCGTGCATCAGGTCAGCGGCCGAGAACGCCTGTGCGGAGATGTAGCAGGTCTCCATCAGCTTCAGTGCCGCCTCGCGCGCCGTCGGGTAGGCGTAGCCACGCCCCGTGGTCACCAGGCGCGTGACGCCGCTGCACAAGTCCCGGCCGGCGGCGATGTCGCCGAAGCCGGCGATGACCGCCGCGGCGACGTCCGGCAGACCGGCCAGCCCCCCGATCTCGGGCGCCAGCAGCAGGTAGAGCGTGAGCAGCTCGGCGGTATAGGACTTGGTGGCCGCGACCGAGCGCTCCGGGCCGGCATGGAGAGTGACGTGCCGGTCGGCGGCCTCGGCCAGCGCGGATCCCGGCGCATTGGTCACGGCGACGGTGAATGCGCCCGCCAACCGCGCCTGACGCACCGACTCGACCAGGTCGGGCGACCCTCCGGACTGGCTGACCGCGACGACCAGGGCGTCGCTCAGGTCGGGCCGGCGCCTGTAGACCGTGAACGTCGAGGCCGAGATCAGGCCGGCAGGGACCTCGCCGAGCACCTCGACGACGTACTTGGCATAGAGGGCGGCGTGGTCGCTGCTGCCGCGAGCGACGAACTGAACCAGCCGAGGTCGGCGCCGCTGGATCGCCTGCCTCACCGGCGCGATCTCGGTGTCGTAGGCGGTCAGGATGCGGCGGAAGACATCGGGCTGTTCAGCGATCTCTGCACGCATGAACGCGGCCGGGACGGCCGCTGGCGACTGCGACATGAGCTCCTCGATTCCTATCGGCGACTCCGCCGGCAAATGTGGGCGACGACCCTTGACGGGCACGCTCCGGCGGCATAGCGTCCACACCCTAGCGCGGACATGGGATGTCCAACATCCCCTCACATCGACCACCCCATGAACGAGGAGTCTCAGGTGGGCAACTTCGATCAGGACCTGACAGGGAGCGCACTGAACCGGCGCAACTTCCTGAAGTACACCGGCATTCTCGGGGCGGCGGTGAGCATCAGCGCCGGCCTGGCCGCGTGCGGCAGCACCGGGAGCACGAACAGCTCCGGGAAGCCGCTCGGTACGGCCGCGAAGCCGGCGGGCACCATCACGGCAACCGCCGCTTTCCTGCTCTCCAGCGGATTCGATCCGATGAACGCCTCGAGCGCGGTCGCCACGGCCGTGAACCAGCACATCTTCGAGGCCCTCATCGACCTTGACCCCGTATCCCGCAAGCCGTACCTCGCGCTGGCTGCTGCGCAGCCCCAGCCGAGCAAGGACGGGCTGACGTGGACGGTCAGGCTGCGCAACGATGCCGTCTTCAGTGACGGCGCTCCGGTCACGGCCGACGATGTGGCCTGGTCCTTCACCCGGACCCTCGACCCCAAGAACGCAGCCCTGTGCGCCAGCTTCATCTCCTTCATCGACTCGGTGAAGGCGTCGGGGAAGAATCAGGTCACCTTCAAGCTGAAGAGCCCCTTCCCGCTCTTCAGCGAGCGGATCTCGGTCATCAAGATCGTGCCGAAGGCCAAGACCGCCACGCCGGCGTTGGCCAAGGCGTTCGACACGAACCCGATCGGATCGGGCCCCTTCAAGCTGGACAGCTCATCGGCGACCTCCGGCTGCGTGATGTCGAACAACGCCGCGTACACCGGTCCCCGGCCCGCCCTGGTCACCAAGATCGTCCTGAACACCTCCACGGACAACGCGGCCCGGCTCAACGATCTCCGCGGTGGACAGTCGCAGGCCATCGAGGCGGTCCCCTACCTCGACGTCTCGGGGCTCGGCGACTCCTTCCAGGTCGATGACAAGCAGGCCTTCAACTGCTTGTTCCTGATGTTCAACTGCTCCGCAGCCCCGTTCAACGACAAGCGCGTGCGCCAGGCGCTCTTCTACGCCATCGACACCCAGAAGGTCATCGACGCCGCCCTCTCCGGCTATGGAACCCCGGCCACCAGCTATCTCGATGAGGGAAACGCGAACTACCAGAAGGCGTCGACCGTCTACGACTACGACCCCGACAAGGCCAAGCAGCTGCTTGCCGCCGCTGGAGCCTCGAACCTCTCCTTCGAACTGGTGACCACCGACACCGGGTTCGTCACCGACTGTGCGCCGATCATCATCGACGCCTGGAAGGAGATCGGCGTCACCGCACGACTGAACACCAACCCGTCTGCGGCGGTCTACGGCAACATCGTCCCGGCGAACAGCTTCCGGGTCCTGGCCGCGTCCGGCGACCCCTCGGTCTTCGGTGTCGACGCCGACCTGCTGCTGCGCTGGTACTACTACGGCGACACCTGGGTCAAGGACCGGATGCGGTGGTCGGGGCCGGCCCAGCAGAAGGCCACCAGGTTGCTCGACCAGGCTGCCCGGAGCAGTGGGTCAGCCCAGACGACGGCGTGGAAGCAGGTCTTCGACCTTGTGGCCGACGAAGCGCCGCTCTACCCGGTGCTGCACACCAAGACGGTCACAGCCTCGGACCCGACGTCCCTGACCAACTTCCACGGCGCCGCCACCACCGGCCTGTACTTCCTCGGCGTCGGACGCCAGGACTGACCCGATGAGTGGTCCCGGCCGCACCCGTGGCGACGGCCGGGACCGACCATCTCGCCGCGGCCGCGCGGCCGCGATCCTTGAAGGAGGGCCGAGTGCGCCTCATCGCCAGCCTCATCCTGCGGCGCCTGCTCACGCTGGTCCCGCTGATGCTCGGCATCATCTTGTTCATCTTCGTGGTGCTCGCGCTGTCGCCGAACAGCGCGGCCATCGCGGCCCTCGGTGACCACGCGACCACCGCCCAGATCAGCGCGTTCAACCACGCGCACGGGCTCGACCGTCCGCTGCTCGTCCGCTACGTCACCTATCTCGGAGACTTGCTGCACGGCGATATGGGCACCACCTACGCGCTCAACAAACCGATCTCCCAGATCATCTCGAGCGCCTTGCCGATCACTCTCCAGCTGACCGCTCTCGGCGTCGTCGGTGCGCTCGTGGTGGCACTGGCGCTCGGCATGGTGGGAGCGCTCTACCGCAACCGGTGGCCCGACCAGCTGACGCGCGTGGTGTCGATCGCCGGCATCGCGATGCCGTCGTTCTGGTTGGCGATCCTGCTGATCCAGCGGCTCTCCGCGGTCGGCGGTGGCCCGTTCCCGAGTGGCCGGTACGTCGCCCCCTCGACCTCCCTCCACGGCTGGTTCATGTCGATGGTGCTGCCGGCGATCGCTCTGGGCGTACCCGTCGGATGCGCCCTGGCCCGCGTGGTGCGCACATCGATGGTCGAGGAGCTGGACAAGGACTACGTCCGGACCGCGATCGGGGCCGGTCTCCCGCCGCAGGTGGTGATCGGCCGCAACGTGCTGCGCAACGCCATGGTCACCCCGCTCACGGCCCTCGGCCTCCAGATCGGCTACCTCATCGGTGGCGCGGTCATCATCGAGGCGATCTTCTCCCTCCCGGGGATGGGCACCCAGATCATGTCGGCGGTGACCCAGAACGACGCCGGACTCGCCCGGGGCGTGGTCATCGTCATCGCGCTGGGCTTCATCGTCGTCAACTTCCTCGTCGACGTGCTCTACCTGGTCATCAACCCGAGACTGCGAGGAGGTCACTGATGACACGACGTCGCTTCGCGCGCATCGCGGCTGTGATCAGTCCGCTGCGCCGACTGCCCGTGACCGCGAGACTGGGCCTGCTGTTCATGACGCTGGTCGTCCTCGTCGGCATCTTCGCTCCCCTGCTGCTGACCAAGGATCCAAGCCACGTCGCCGAGGCACCGCCCACGCAGGGCCCCAGCGGAAGCTACTGGTTCGGAGTGGACCGTCTCGGCCGCGATGTCTTCTCGCGGATGGTCGCCGGCACCCGACGTTCCCTGATCGTGGGATTCGGCGCCTCGGCGCTGGCGCTCGTCGCAGGAGGCGTGCTCGGTGCGGTGGCGGCCACCAGCCGCAAGATGGTCGACGAGGTGATCATGCGCCTGCTCGACGTGGTGATGGCCTTCCCCACCATCGTGCTGGCGGCCGTTCTGGTGATCGCCTACGGCAAGGACAACCTGCTCGTCCTCGTGCTCGCCATCGCGTTCGTCTTCATGCCGCAGATGGCCCGCATCGTGCGAGCCAACGTCCAGGCGCAGTACGGCGAGGACTATGTCGCGGCCGAGCACGTCATCGGCGCCCGGCGGATGCACATCCTGCTCCGCCATGTGATCCGCAACTGCGCCGCGCCGATCCTGGTGTTCGCCACCGTGATGGTGGCCAACGCCATCGTCTTCGAGGCCTCGATGTCGTTCATCGGCGCGGGGCTGCAGGGGCAGGACGCCGATTCCTCGTGGGGCAGCGTGATCGCCTACGGCCAGCAGTTGCTCGCCAGCCACGGCTGGTGGGCAACCTTCTTCCCGGGCCTGGTCATCCTGGTGACCGTCCTGGCGCTCAACATGCTCTCCGAGGGCATCTCCGACGTGTTCGCCGCGCCCGCGACGCGTCGTGGCGTGAGCGCGGCGAAGGCCGTGGCGGCCGACCCCCTCGAGGCCGCCCGGCCCGGGAGCGGGCAGGTCGCTGCCCTTCCGGGCCTCGCCGAGGCGTCCGCGCGCCTCGCCTCGCGAGCTCGTCCGCTGCCGTCGGGTGAGCCGCTGCTCAGCGTTCGCGATCTGCGCATCGGCTTCCCGGACCGCCATGAGGGCATCGACATCGTGGACGGCGTGAGCTTCGACGTACGGCCCGGGGAGGTGCTCGGGCTGGTCGGCGAGTCGGGGTGCGGCAAATCCCTGACCGCGCTCACCCTCGCCGGGTTGCAGCCGGCCGGAGCCAGGATCACCGGCAAGGCCCGCTTCGATGGCACCGAACTGTTCACGATGTCGCGCCGCGACCGGAGCCGGCTGATGGGCCGCGATATCGCGATGGTGTACCAGGACGCCCTCTCCGCGCTCAATCCGGCGATGACGATCGGGGCGCAGTTGCGCCAGCTCACCCGTCGTGGCGGCACCAGCAGTCCTGCCGAGCTGCTCGAGCTGGTCGGGCTCAACGCGTCCCGGACGCTGAGGTCCTATCCCCATGAGCTCTCCGGCGGCCAGCGGCAGCGTGTCGTGATCGCGATGGCGCTCTCGCGCAGCCCGCGGCTGATCATCGCCGACGAACCCACCACGGCACTCGACGTGACTGTGCAGGCGCAGGTGGTCGCGCTCCTGCTGCGGCTGCGGGAGGAGCTCGGCTTCTCGCTGATCTTCGTCTCCCACGACCTTGCGTTGGTCTCGGAGATCACCGACCGGGTCGTGGTGATGTACGGCGGACAGGTGGCCGAGTGTGGTGCGACACCCCAGTTGCTGGCGAGTCCGGAGCACCACTACGCCCGCGGTCTGCTGGCCTCGGTGCTCTCCCTCGAGGCGGCCCACGAACGGCTCAGCCAGGTGCGCGGCGTCGTGCCCTCCCCCGCCGACTTCCCCGCCGGATGCCGGTTCTCGGACCGGTGCCCGGCAGCGACAGCGATCTGCGTGACCACGACGCCTCCTCTCCGAGGTTCTGCCGACCATCACGCATTCGCGTGCCACCATCCCGCCGGCATCGCGTCGGCGGACGCCGACCTGGAGGCGGCGCACCATGCCTGACCCACGATCCGAGACGTCAACACCGGTGCTCGAGGTCCGCGACGTCGACGTACGACTCCCGGCCCGCGGCGGCTCGCTGCTCTCCCGCGACCGTGTCCACGCCCTGACGGGCGTCAGTCTCGCTGTCGCGCCGGGCGAGACGGTCGGCGTGGTGGGTGAGTCCGGATGCGGGAAGTCCACGCTGGCTCGGGTGCTCATCGGTCTCCAGCGGCCGACGAGCGGGACGGTGGCGGTGAACGGCACGGATCTCGCCGGCCTGACCGGCCGAGCTCGCAGCCGTGTGATCGGGTCGACGGTCGGCATGGTCTTCCAGGACTCCTCCACCGCACTCAATCCGCGGCTGCCCGTGCGGGCGATCCTGCGTGATCCTCTCGATGTCCATCGCCATGGCAACGCCGCGGCGCGACAGGAACGGGTTCGGGAGCTGATGTCACTGGTCGGTCTGCCCGCGAGCGTGGCCGATCTCTTGCCCAGCCAGCTCTCCGGCGGCCAGCGCCAGCGCGTCGCGATCGCCCGTGCCCTCGCGCTCGAGCCCGCCGTGCTCGTCGCAGATGAGCCGACCTCTGCCCTCGATGTCTCCGTACGAGCGCAGATCCTCAACCTGCTGCTCGACCTGAATGAGCGGCTCGGGCTGGCGACGGTCTTCGTCTCCCACGACATCGCCACGGTACGGCGAATGGCCGACCGGATCATCACGATGTACCTGGGCCGGATCGTGGAGGTCACCCCCGCCCCGGCCGTCATCACGGGCACCCGCCATCCGTACTCACGCGCGCTCCTCTCGGCGACGCCCAGCCTGTTGCACGACACGACTCCGATCACGCTCGAGGGTCCGGTCCCCTCGGCCGTCCATCCGCCCAGCGGCTGCCCCTTCCGCACTCGATGCTGGCGGGCGAGCGAGCAGTGCGCCGTGACCATGCCGCCCTTCGAGGCCGATCTGAGTACGCCACTGCACGAGTTCCGCTGCTATCACCCCGTCCTCGACGACGCCGATCTTGCAACCCCCATCAGTCAGGAGAAGATGTGAAGACCCCCCGTCCCCGGTTCACCGGCATCATCCCGCCGGTCTGTACACCGCTGACCCCTGAGCTCGGCGTCGACGTGGCATCCCTTCGGCGTCTGGTCGAGCATCTGGTCGGAGCCGGTGTGGACGGGCTGTTCGTCCTCGGTTCCACGAGCGAGGTCGCCTTCCTGACCGCCGAGCAGCGCGCCCAGGTCGCCGAGACGGTGGTCGAATCGGTCTCTGGTCGAGTGCCCGTCCTGGCCGGCGTCATCGACATGACCACCCCGCGCGTCATCGAGCACGCCGAGACGGCCGCCAAGATCGGCGTCGATGCGATGGTGGCGACCGCGCCGTTCTACACCCGCACGCACCCGGCGGAGATCGCGCGGCACTTCCGGCTCCTGCACGACGCGGTGGACCTCCCGATCTTCGCCTACGACCTGCCGGTCTCGGTGCACTCCAAGCTCGACGGCGCCATGCTGCTCGATCTGGCCGCTGACGGCGTGCTGTGTGGGGTCAAGGACTCCTCGGGTGACGACGCCGGGCTCCGCAACCTGCTCGTCCAGCGCGCCGACAGGGGTGCCGACGTTGCCGGGTTCAGTGTGCTCACCGGTTCGGAGACGACGGTCGACGCGGCGCTCGCCATGGGCGTCGACGGGGCCGTCCCGGGTCTGGCCAATGTCGACCCGGAGGGCTACGTGCAGCTGTTGCGGACCTGCCGCGACGGTGACTGGGTGACCGCGCGCACGCAGCAGGAGCGGCTGCTGCGACTGATGCGCCTGGTCGACGCCGCGCCGTCCACGCGGATGGGCCGCGGCTCATCCGCTCTCGGCGCATTCAAGGCGGCGCTCAAGCTGCGGGGCGTCATCGCGTGCGCCGCAACGGCTCCCCCGCAGATCCCACTCGACGACGCCGAGATCGCGTTCGTGCGCGCGCACCTCATCGAAGCCGGTCTGCTGTGACAGACCAGCCCTGGTCCGCGGCGGCGGTCGACATCGGCGGCACCAAGATCGCCGCGGCGCGGGTCGACTCGTCGGCCCGCGTCGTCGACCGTCGGCTTCGGGCCACTCCCCGCGGCGGGGGCGCTCCGGTGCTCGACGCCGTGGCCGCCCTGATCGACGAGCTCGTCCGTGCGACGCCGGCCGGCGAGGCTCCGATCCGTGCCGTCGGGATCGGCTCGCCCGGCGTCGTCGACACCCGACGTGGCGTCGTCGTGTCAGCCACCGGAATCCTCCCCGGATGGACCGGGACGGCGGTCCGCGCCGAGCTCGAGCGCCGTCTCGGCTTGCCGGTCGCGGTCGACAACGATGTGCGGGCGATGGCGCGCGGCGAGCTGTCGTTCGGTGCCGCCCGGGGCGCCAGTGACGTCCTGTTCGTCTCGCTCGGCACCGGGGTGGGAGGCGCATTCGCGCGCGACGGCATCATCGTCTCGGGGCGGCACGGCACGGCAGGCGAGATCGCGCACCTCCTCGTGCCGGAACGCGGCGCGATCGCCTGTGGCTGTGGGCGAACCGACCATCTCGAGGCCGTCGCGAGCGGGCCGGCGATCACGGCACGGTACGCAGAGCTCACCGGCGATCACGCTCTGGACCTGATCACCGTCGCGAGCCGACTGCGCGACCGCGACACGGCGGCCGCTACGACGATCAGGGCGGCCGCCGTCACCCTCGGGCGGGCCATCGCCGGACTGGTCACTGCCTTCGACGTCGAGCGCGTCGTCGTCGGCGGCGGGGCCGCACGGATCGGTCCCCCGCTGCTCGACCCCCTCGCCGAAGCGCTGCGTGCCGAGGTCCTCCCGTCGCTGGCGGACGTCGATGTCGTCGTGGCGGAGTTGGGGACCGACGCACCGCTCGTCGGCGCCGCACTGCTCGCCACGGACCGGCTTGCGAGAACGGAGGCCGTGTGATGATGACGCTCGATGACTTCGTGCGCGCCGTGCGGGGACGACTCATCGTCTCGTGCCAGGCACCGGCGGGGCATGCGCTGCGCGACACCGCGACCGTCGTACGGATGGCGCACGCCGCGGTGGCCGGTGGCGCCGCCGCGATCCGCTGCGGCGGCGTGGGCGGCGTACCCGATGTCCGGGCTGTCGCGGAAGCCGTCGACGTCCCCGTCGTCGGATTGACCAAGGACGGCACTGAAGGCGTCTACATCACGCCGACGGTCGCGGCGGCGCTCGCCGTCGTAGCGGCCGGCGCGGCGGTCGTGGCCGTGGACGCGACCCAGCGTCCGCGTCCGGACGGCCGCGACTTCGCTGACACGGTCGCCGCGGTCCACGAGGCGGGTGCCCTCGTGATGGCGGACGTGTCGACCCTCGACGAAGGTCTCGCGGCCGCGCACGCCGGGGCCGACGTCATCGCGACGACCTTGTCCGGCTACACCCCCCACAGCCTCACCCAGACAGAACCGGACCTGGCGTTGGTCGGCGCGCTCCGACACGCCCTCCCCGGGGCGGTCATCGTCGCCGAAGGCCGCTATCACCAGCCCTCAGACGTGGCCCGGGCGGTGGTCGCCGGCGCCACGACGGTCGTCGTCGGTACCGCGATCACCGATCCCGCCTGGATCACCGCTCGATTCGCGGAGGCGTTGCAGCAGTGACGGCGCCGGCCTCGATTCACGACGACCTGACCGGCACGGTGTTGGTCGGCGCCCGGGTCGTCACACCCAGCGGCGTGCTGCCAGCAGGATGGGTGCAGACCTCCGGCCGACACATCGCCGCCGTCGGCACGGGACCGCTGCCCGACGGCGTTGTCCACGACCTGGCCGGAGGATGGCTGCTGCCCGGCTTCGTCGACCTGCACATGCACGGGGGCGGCGGGCACGACGTGACCGCGTCTCCCGATGCCATGGCCGCAGCGGTCGAGTTCCATCGCGGTCACGGAACCGCCGCCACCTTGATCTCGCTGGTGACTGCTCCGGTCCAGTCGTTGTGCGAGCAGCTGTCGTGGGTCGCCGACCTGGCCGAACGCGACCCCCATGTGCTCGGCGCGCATCTCGAGGGCCCTTTCCTCGCCCCCAGCCGCTGCGGCGCCCAGCATCCCGACCACCTGCTCCGACCCGATCACGACGTCCTCTCGCAACTGGTCGACGCGGCACGGGGCCACCTGAGGTGCGTCACCATCGCACCTGAGCTCCCCGGCGCGCTCGACCTCATCGACGACCTGCTGGCCATCGGCATCGTGGTCGCCGTCGGACACACCGACGCGACCTATGACGAAGCGCGCGCGGCCTTCGACCGTGGCGCCACCTTGGCGACCCATCTGTACAACGGCATGCGTCCCGTCCACCACCGTGAACCGGGACCGGTCCTGGCGGCCTTGGACAGCGATGCCTGGTGTGAGGTCATCAACGACGGCGTCCATGTCCACCCGGCCGTGGTCACCGAGGTGCTGGCTCGGGGGACCGA
Source organism: Nocardioides eburneus (assembly GCF_040838215.1). NCBI lineage: Bacteria > Bacillati > Actinomycetota > Actinomycetes > Propionibacteriales > Nocardioidaceae > Nocardioides > Nocardioides eburneus. Next base: position 103,015 of record NZ_JBFPJR010000009.1, read on the forward strand.
GCGGCTGGTCTGGGTCACCGACGCGATCTCGGCGGCCGGCGCCGCCCCCGGCCGCTACCTGCTCGGAGGTCTCGACGTCGAGATGCGCGACGGCGAGGCCCGGTTGCGCTCCAGCGGGGCTCTGGCGGGCAGCGTGCTCACGCTCGATGACGCCGTACGCCGGGCTGTCCACGACGGAACCGACATCGTCTCCGCGTCGCGCGCGGCTTCCGGCAACCCGGCCGCAGTGGTGGACCTGACGGGGCGGACCGGCGCGATCGAGCCAGGCCTTCGGGCAGATCTCGTCCTTCTGGGCGAGGACCTCCGCGTGCGCAAGGTGATGTCCGACGGGTCGTGGAACGAAGAGAGGCGCTCATGACCACGCCGGCGCGGCGACGGTCCCGACACAACGCGTTGCGTAGCAGGCGTCTTGCCGATTCTGAGAACATCGGATCCGCACCCACCCAGCAGAGCGAGGTTCAGATGAGTGTTCAGGGGGCCGCCCGTCGTATCCCGGCCACCCGCTCGCGGCAGGCTCAGCAGGACATCCTTGACCAGATCAAGGAGCTCATCCTAACTGAGGGACTGGCCGCCGGGGACCCCATGCCGACAGAGGCCGAGCTGGTCGATCGGCTCGGGGTCAGTCGGAACTCGGTGCGCGAGGCGCTCAAGGCCCTGCAAGCGATCGACCTGGTGGAGATCAGGCACGGGTTCGGAACGTACGTCGGCACCTGCTCGCTCACTCCCTTCTCCGAAGCTCTGATCTTCCGCGGCCGCCGGTCCCTGCGGGGCGACCGTCACGACGTCTACGAGATCGTCGACCTGCGTGAAGCCCTGGAGGCGGGACTCGTGGGTCAGCTGATCAGCGTGATCGGCGAGGACGACCTGCGGGAGCTGCGCCTGCGACTGGCGGAGCTCAAGGAGGTGGCCGGACAGGGCCAGGCCGGTGATGATGCCGATCGAGCCTTCCATGAACAGCTCTTCGCGCCGTTGGAGAATCAACTGACCAGTCAGCTGCTGCGTGTCTTCTGGGACGTCTACCACGAGCTGGCGGACGAGCTGCCGCCGAGCGGACTGGACCCCGACGACATCTACGACATCCACGCCGCCATCTACGCAGCCGTCGCGGACCGTGATGCCGACCGCGCCGCCCGAGCGATCCACGACCATTTCGTCGGGATCCGCGAGCGCATCCGCGGCTGAACGCCACCAACGCGCCCAGCTTCGTCGGGACGACCGCGTCAGACGAGGAGACCCGTCAACGTCACTGCGTCCGGCAGGGCCACGGAGATCACTACTGTCGTCAGGCCAAGGCAGCGCGGCTGACCGAACAGGTCGGTCAGCGCATCTGGGCGAGCACGCGCGGAGACACAGGCGCACGACGACGGCGGCTCACGGACGGATGTCCGGAGCCGCCGTCGTCAGGTGGGCGCTCAAGCTGCAGCCGGGAGCTCTTCATCGCGCACGGGACGGACGAAGATCAGCAGGACGACTGCGATAGCCATGCAGACCGCCGGGAAGAGAAGCCCGAAGGTGACGTCGTCGGCCTTGGAGGTCTTGCCGATGAAGTACGGGCCGAAGAAGCCGCCACCGGCGGCGATCGCGTTGATCACCGCGAGACCGACGGCGGTCTGGGCGCGCGGGAGTGCCTCGCTGGCCAGCGCCCAGAACGGGCCGAGGTAGCCGAAGACCCCGATGGCGAGCAGGCACAGCCCGACGAGTGCGACGTTCGGGTGGTGCCGCATGGCCATCGTGATGACCAGACCCAGCACCGCGACCGACAGCAGCGCCATCACGATCACCTTGCGGTCTCCCCGAGTGTCGGAGCTGCGGGCGATGAGGAGCATCGCGATGGCACCGAAGATGTAGGGGATCGCGCCGACGAGTCCGATGTTCGTCGCCGAGTAGCCGCTGTGCAGCTGCTTCACGACCTGCGGCAGGAAGAACGTCATGCCGTAGAGACCGACCGCGTAGAGCAGGTTGATGAAGGCGAGGTAGAGGATCTTCGGATCCTTCAGTGCGGCGAGCTCGATCTCCATGCTGCCCTCGTCCTCGGCGCGGTACTCACGGGTGATCTCGGCCTCGAGCCAGGTCCGCTCCGCGGGCGCGAGCCACCTGGCCTTGGCGGGCCGGTCGGCGAGGAAGAACAGCACCCAGAGCCCGATGACGATCGGCGGCAGGCCCTGGAGCACGAAGACCCAGCGCCAGGAGCTGAGGCCGAACCAGCCGATGTGGTCGAGGATCCAGCCGCCGGTGATGGAGCCGACGATCAGCGCGACGGGCTGGGCCAGCGACATCCCCGCGATCCCGCGGCTGCGTTCCTGCTTGCGGAACCAGAAGGTCAGGTAGAGCAGCAGACCCGGGAAGAGACCGGCCTCGCAGATCCCGAGGACGATGCGGGCAATGTAGAGCTGGGTGGTGTTCTGCACGAAGCCGGTCGCGATCGTCACGATGCCCCAGCTGACCCCGATCCGGGCCAGCCAGAGCCGCGCCCCGACCTTCTTCATGATGATGTTGCTCGGGATCTCGAAGACGACATAGGCGATGAAGAAGATCGCCGAGATGGTGCCGAAGGTGGCGAGGTCGATGCCGAGGGCGGTCGACATCTTGAGCTGGGCGTAGCCGATGTTCGCTCGGTCCATGTAGTTGAACATGTAGAGCAGAAAGACGATCGGAAGCACCGATCGGCGGACCTTTGCGAGGACGTGGTCCTCGCTGATGGCGCCGGTGCCATGGGCGATGGTGGTCATGGGTTCTCCTGAAGAGTCTGCCCCGAGGCAGGGCTGATACCTGGTTCAGGCGGTGCGGCGGACGCCGGCCGCGTTCTCGGATCGGGGATGCACGCGTGCCTCGTGGGCGCTATCTCCCCGCGGCGGACTGACCCGCCAGACGCCCGATGGTCAGGGCGTTGGCGACGGCGTTGCCGCCGCCGACGTACCGGGTGCCGAGGATCCCCGCACCCGCTTCCCCGGCGGCGAAGAGGCCGGGCACGGGCCGTCCATGCAGGTCCAGGACGGCCGCGTTGGTGTCGACCTCGAGCCCGGTGTGGGTGCACACCAGCTCGGCGGGGATGAGTCTGGTGGCATAGAACGGCGGCTCGGCGATCGGCGCCGGCGAGTCGGTGACCCCCTTGGCGGCGAGGGTGCGATCGCGCTCGAAGTCGACGTCGCTGCCTGCCGGGAGCTGGTCGTTCCACCGGCCGACGGTCGTGACGAGTACGTCGGCGGGCACCCCGATCCGGTCCGCCAGCTGCGCCACGGAGTCTGCGACCACCGCCGCACCGCTGGCCACGTGCTCGAGAACCCGGGCGGGCGTCCAGTCGGCGTACCCCTCCGGCAGCGCTCGGCGCGCACGCTCGTCGAAGACCATCCACACCGGCTTGCCGTGGAGCTCCTGCTGGAGCTGGATCTCGCCGCCCGAGACGGCGTAGGAGGCGTCCTCGTCCATGAAGCGCCGACCGGCTCCGTTGACATGGACCCGGGAGACCGGCGGGAAGCCGGCCTGCCAGTGGTGGTAGCGCACGAACTCGGCGGTCGGCAGAAGCAGCCCCCAGCCGTCGCCGGCGACCGAGGCGTCGACCTGGTCGCCGAAGCCGAGATGATCGCCCCGCGAACCCGGGGCGGCGACGACGAAGAGCGAGTCACCGGCGTCCAGAGCCCGCGGGAACCAGCGACCGACGAGATCGGGGTCCTGCGCGAGCCCGCCGGTGGCGACCACGACGGCGCCGGCAGTGAGCTCGACGCCATCGGCCACGACACCGCTCACGCGGCCGTCCTCGACCAGCAGCCGCTCGACCCGGGTATGCAACACGATCTCGACCCCGTGGGAACGGCGTGCCCTGTCGAGGACCTGCACGAGGCCGTAGCCCTGGTCCTTGGGCACGTGCGCGCGCCACACGTCCTCGACGCCGGCGCGGGTGAGCCCCGGCATGTGGGCGTTCGTCGAGATCTGGGCGGGGATCTCCGCCCCCAGCTCGAGGATCCACTCGAGCGTCGGCCCGGACAGCTCGCAGAAGCGCCTGACCAGTCCGGGCTTGAGCTGCCACTGATTGAGGTCCATGTAGTGCTGGAAGAAGCGGTCGACGGAGTCGTCGATCCCGAGCGCCTTCTGGACGCTGGTCGCGGCGGCGGTGAACATGCCGGCCGAGAGCTGGGTGGAGCCGCCGATCTCGCCCTCGGACTCGAAGACGATCACCGACGCGCCGCGTTCTGCCGCCGAGACGGCCGCGGCCAGCCCGGCGCCTCCCGCGCCGATCACCACGACGTCGTACTCGGGCTCGCTCATGACAGTTCTCCCTCCATCTCGGTGAGGATGCGGTGGTAGAGGCCGTTGGATACCAGCGCGCCGTCGACCGTGAGCTCGGACCCGGACATGTAGGACGAGGCGTCCTCGAGCAGGAAGCGGACCACGGCGGTGATCTCCTCCGGCCTCGCCATCCGGCCCAGCGGGACGCTCGCCACGGCGCTCTCGACAAACCCGTCCGCGCCGGCGAGCAGCGGCGTCTCGACCAGGCCGGGGTGGACCGAGTTGACGCGGATGCCCCAGCCGGCGAGCTCGCCGGCCGCCGACTTCGTCAGACCACGCAGGCCCCACTTGGAGGTGGAGTAGGACGGCGAGAAGTAGCCGATCTGGCCGGAGATCGAGGAGATGTTGACGATTGAGCCGCCGCCGCTTTCACGCATCAGCGGTGCCGCGGCGCGGATGCCGTAGAACGGCCCGTCGAGGTTGATCGCCAGAACCTGACGCCACACCTCTTCTGAGGTGTCCATGAACCGCATTCGGCGGGAGATGCCGGCATTGTTGACCAGCCCGTGGAGCGCGCCGTACGCCGCCGTGACCTCGTCGATCGTCTTCGTCCACTGCTCGGGCTCGGTGACGTCGAGCACGTGCCGCGACGCCTGCCCACCGGCGGCCTCGATCTCCGCGACGACGGGACCGGGATCGCTGACGTCTGCCAGCGCGACCCGCCAACCGGCCGCGGCGAGCGCTCGGGCGTGGCCCGCGCCCATCCCCGAGGCGGCGCCCGTGACCAGCACGACCCTGGGAACGGTGGTGGTCTCAGACATGGCGCGATCCGGCGTCGACGGCGAGGATGTGGCCCGTCACGTAGCGGGCGCTCTCGGACAGCAGGAAGAGCATCGGCCCGACGATCTCCTCCGGCGAACCCAGCCGGTGCAGCGGCACGCTGTCGAGCGCGCGGGCGAGCGCTTCGGGGTCGTCCTGGACCCAGCGGGTCATCTCGGTGTCGACGAAGCCCGGCGCGATGGCATTGACCCGGATCCCGAGGTCGCCGAACTCGACGGCGAGGCATTCGGTGAGGTGCGCGACCGCGGCCTTCGACGAGCAGTACGCCGCGCGGCCGCGGCGCACCCGTACGGCGGCGACCGAGGCCATGTTGACGATGGCGGAGCCGGGCTTCATCACCGAGGCGGCCGCCTGGGCGCCGTAAAGGACGCCCTCCACGTTGATGGAGAGCGTGGCCTGCATCTGCGAGACGGGAATGTCGGCGGCCGGCGCCTCGGGGAAGATCCCGGCGTTGTTGATCCACAGGTCGATCTGGCCGAAGCGCTGGACCGCGAGCTCGGCCAGGCGCTGCTGCGCCTCCCGGTCCCGGACATCGACGGTGGTCCCGACGATCTCGCCGGCACCCGCGACCTGCTCGATCTCCTCGGCGAGGGCGCTCGCCGTGCCCGACATCAGCTCGGAGTCGATGTCCGCGCCGACGACGTGCACGCCGCGCCGGCCGAGTGCTGCGGCGAACCGTGCGCCCATGCCACGTCCGGCTCCGGTCACGACGGCGACCTTGCCGGCGAGGTCGGGGTGGACGACCTCCATCGGGGCTCCCTGGACGCGGCCTGGATGGTCGCTCCCGTTCAGGGCGGACCGGGCGGCGGGGCTTGTGACGGTGCTCATGTGTGGTGCGATCTCCTGGTCTTCGGGTGCTGCGGTTGTGTGGTTCGGGAACGAGAGTGCTGGTCGGTGGCCGACGCGAAGGACCACCTCGGGGCCGGCGTCGTCGCGACGGACGACGCGACGGGCGATGAGCCAGCCGGATGGGGCCCGTTCGTCGCGGACCAGGTCGTCCTCGATGGTCGTGAAGCGCACGAGCCGGCTGTCCTTACCGCGTGGCGTGGCGACGATCTGCAGGTAGCCCAGCACCATGAGGCGGGCCGGATCGGGACCGGCCAGCGCCTCAAGGTTGCTGACTACGTGGCGCATCACGACGCCCGTGGCGCGCGCCCGGTCGGCGTACTCCCGGGCAAACCGCTCGAGGGCCTCTGTGCCGATGACGGGCTCGGGGTAGGACGGGGAGTCGAAGACGCCGTCAGCGGTGAAGGTCGCCGCCCACCCGCGAGCCTCCCCGCTGTCGATCAGCCGGGACTGGCGCGCGTACGCCGCCGCGACGACGACCGCGGTCATCTGATCTACGCCGCCGAACGGCTGTTGCGTCGCCATGAGCCACCCTCTCGTTAGTGCGATAATCGGACATCACGTGCTAAAGTCGGGCGTCACGTTAGACACGTCACAATTCGGTCGTCAAGGGCTTCGGGTGAGCCCGATCACCAAGGAGGGAAAATCGCATGCCAGCAGCAGGGCACGCCGCCGAGCGGTTCCGCCCGAGGCCCGACGAGGCGGTCACTCTCGACGCGGGCATGTCGAAGACCCTTCACTCCGGACTCGTGATCCTGGAGATCCTCAGCGCCACGCCCAGTGGGCTTCCCGTCGGCGCCGTCGCCGAGGCGGCCGGTGTTCACCGCACGGTGGCCCACCGACTGCTGCGCACTCTCGAGGCCCACCGCCTCGTGCGCCGCGACAGCGCCAAGCGGTTCCATCCCGGACCCGGCCTGGTGCCCCTGGCAGAACCCGTCGCACGCGACCTACGCAGCGTTGCGCTCCCCGTGCTCGAGGAGCTCGCCGACGCGGCCGGCGCCACCGCCCATCTCGTCGTCCAGGAGGATCCGGACCACGTCCGTGCCCTCCTCGTGGTCGAGCCGAGACATGCCTCGGTGCACATCGCCTTCCGCGCCGGCCAGCTCGACAGCATCCACCGCGGCTCGGCCGGGTTGGCCATCCTCGCCACACGTCCCGCCGCGCCGGACGACCGCGACGAGGTCACCGAGACCAGGACCCGTGGCTATGCCCGGACGTTCTCGGAGATCATCCCGTCGGTCTACGGGCTCTCGGCAGCGGTCCCGCGACGCGCCTCTCCCGCGATGAGCGTCGGCGTCTCGGTCTTCGAGCTCGACGACGAGGCCCGGTTGGCGAACACCGTCCGCGCCGCCGCCGATCGGCTGGCGCACGAGCTGCATTAGCCCGGCAGGGACCCGCTCCACCGCCTGCGTGCGACCTTGTCCGCGGCCGACGGATACCCGGCGCCAGGGACCGCGCGTCAGCCTGCGCCGAGAGCGGTGCGTTGACGAACAACGCGGTTCTGTCCGTGCCGGTCGTCGGAGTCTGTGACGTGCGTCGAGTTGTCAGGCCCAGTGGAAGAGGGGCGGCAGGGCGATGACGACCACGGCCGCCCAGGCGGCGTAGACGGGAAGGTAGCCGGTCTGCCAGCGTTCGAGCGCGTCGAACGGTCGCCGGCCCCGCACGAACGCGGTCGAGAGCTGCAGGCTGCGCAGCAGGTTGACGAGCAGGACGAGGTTGAGTCCCAGCGCGGCGACCTTGTTCGCGGTGAGTCCTGCGTCGGCGATGCGGACCACCATGGCGACCAGGACGACCGCGTCGACCGCCAGCGCGCACACCACCAGCAGGAGCTGCAGCCGATCGAACCAGCCCGGCGGCGCCAGCGGGTCACGGGCGGAGACGGCGTAGAGGACCAGGCCCACCACGAGCACCAGCACCAGGTCCATCACCATCAGCAGCTGCCGGTCGACGGCGCTCAGGTCGCCGCCGCCCACGAGCCCCACGAAGAGCGCCACGAGCAGCACGACGGTCAGCGGCGTGAACACCCGGGTGAGCACCGGTGCCATGTTCTCGATGATGCTCTGCTTGGCCTCCACCAGCCACGCCGCGACCAGCACCGCGCCCGCGGCGCCCATGGGCACGATCCACTCCGCGAGCGCGGCGTCCGGCTCCAGGCCGAGCGCCACGAACGCCGCGGCGGTCAGTCCGGTGAGTGCCATGCCGCCCAGCGCGAGCAGCGCGTAGTAGATCACCCACTCGCCGGTGAAGCGCACGAAGTCCATCCGGCGTCGGCGCGAGCGCCAGCGCCCGCCGCCGTACGCGACACCCACCAGGCACCACAGCAGGACCGGCGCGTGCACCAGGGCCAGCACGTGAGTGCCCTTGAAGCCGTCGAACGGGTAGGCGTTCAGCACCACCGCAAGCGCGGCCACGGCGACGAGGCCGGTCAAGGCGACGGTGACGGAGACGCGCCGCTTCCAGGCGAAGTAGCCGCCCAGGAAGGGCAGCACCAGCAACGGAGCATTTCCCACGACCGTCTGGTCGGAGAGTACGGCGATGCCGACACGGACCGCGAGCGCCGCAAGGACCCCCAGCAGAAGTACGACGCCGAACTCGGGCGCCCTCTCGCCGTCCGCAGGCGAGCTCGCCACGTGCTGCTTCCACAGCCGGTCGGCGTGCTCGCGGGCGAACTCCTGCGAGAGCGCGTCGACGTTGCCCAGGCGCTTCACCGCGACGAGGAAGGCCTCGTCCTCGTCGAGGCCCACCGCGACCAGGTCATCGACCTGGTCGCGCAGGTGCGCCTCCATCTCGTCGACGTCGGAGGCGGCGATCGCCGCCCTGCGCTGCACGTAGCGGCGCCACTCGTCGACGCGAGCGTCGGTGGTGGCGCCCATCAGGCCATCCCTCCTGCGGTGGCGGGCGGCACGACATCGCGCCAGACCCGATCGAGGGCCTCGGCCACGACCTGCCACTGCTGGCGCCGTTCGGCCAGCGCGTCTCCACCGGCGGCCGTCAGCGCGTAGTGCTTGCGCTTGCGGCCCTCGACCGTGTCCCACGATGCCGTCACCAACCCTTGCCGCTCGAGGCGATGCAGCAGCGGATAGAGCATCCCGTCGGTCCAGGAGAGGTGACCGCCCGACAGTTCCCGGATCCGCTTGAGGATCGCGTATCCATAGGAATCACCCTCACCGAGGATGGCGAGGACCAGCGGTGTCGCCGACGCGGCGACGAGATCCTTGTCGATGTGCACGGGTCGCTCCATATCCCTAGGTCTACAAGGGATAATACCTAGCACTTCGAGGTATGTCTCGCCTCGCCACCACGGACACGCGGCGGGTCAGACATCACTTGGTGCTCGCAGCCCGCGCTTCACGGTTCCATTGAACGGAACCTTCCAACGCTGGGTGCGGGCCGCGGTGTTTGTATGACGGCCATCACACAGAAAGGCCGATGATGACTGAGTCCCTCTCCCAGGCGATCGCCCGTGTCGGAAACCCCATCGAACTCCTCCGGAACCAGAACTGGCCCGCCTTCACGTTTCCGGTTGCTCCGGAGTTCACGAACTGGCGCGACGAGGAGCGGTCCTGGAACACCTCAGCCGCGCTCATGGACCAGTCGCACCACATGACGCAGCTGTTCATGACCGGCGCCGATGTGGTCGCGACGATCGAGGCGATCTCGCCCAACACCTTCGCGAACTTCCGGGTCGGCGTCGCAAAGCAGCTCATCTCGGTGAACGCCGACGGCTACCTCATCGGCGACGGGATCTTGTTCTACAACCACGCGGGTCCCGAAGGGCTCGTCCTCATCGGGCATCACATTCTCATCGACTGGGTCCGCTACAACCTCGAGCAGGCGAAGGCGGCCGGCAAGGACGCCGACTACCGGCTCGAGGCAAACTCGCACATGCGCGGCGAGGACCCGACGTTCTACCGCTACCAGCTCCAGGGACCTCGCGCCGACGCCATCATGGAGAAGCTGATCGGTCGCGCAACCCCGGACCTGAAGTTCTTCCACATCGGGGACTTCGAGATCGCCGGGCACCGACTCCAAGGGCTCCGCCATGGCATGGCCGGCCAGCCCGGCTTCGAGTTCTATGGTCCCTACGCCGAAGGCGAGGACGTGCGCTCCGCGATCCTTGATGCCGGTGCCGACTTCGGCATCCGCCGGATCGGCGCCAAGGCGTATTCCGCGACCCCGCTCGAGTCGGGCTGGGTGCCTACGCCCTTCCCGGCGGTCTTCGACGACGACTTCGCCGACTACCGCGATTGGCTCCCGGCGGAGCGGATCGGCTCGATCGGCGGGTCGCTGTACTCGACCGAGGTCCATGACTACTACATGACGCCATTCGACCTCGGACTCGGCCGCTCGGTGAAGTTCGACCACGACTTCCACGGCCGCGACGCGCTTGAGCGGCATGCCGCGGCGCCGCAACGGCGGAAGGTCACGCTCATTTGGAACTCCGACGACGTCGCCGAGGTGCTCCGGTCGCAGCTCGTCCCAGGGTCGCCCGCGAAGTGGCTCGACTTCCCGAAGGCCCGCTACGGCTTCTACCAAATGGACGAGGTCCTCAAGGACGGCGCGCGCGTCGGAATCTCGACCGACGCCGGCTACATCGCATACGACCAGCACTACCTCTCACTGGCCACGCTCGACGTCGCGCTGCAGAACGGCGACGAAGTCGAGATCGTCTGGGGCGAGAATCCGGTGTCGCAGAAGGCCAGCGTCGACGCCACGCACCGTCAGGTTCGGATCAAGGCGACCATCGCCCCGGCGCCTTACCACGAGTGGGCACGGACCACCTACCGCGCTAACGACTGAGCCTGCGTGGCACGCGGGTCCGCTGGTGAGACGGCGCTGCAGAAGAATCTGCGCATCCTCCAAGCCTTCGACGCCAAGACGCCGTATCTGACGCTGACGGAGATCACCGAGCGAGCGGGCCTCCCGAAGTCGACGACTCATCGGCTCCTCGCGGAACTCGGCCGCGAGGGGCTGGTAGAGCGCTGGCCGGACCGTACCTATCGGCTGGGGGCCCGGCTCTACGAGCTCGCCAGCCGAGCACCGGGAGCGTTCGGCCTGCGTGAAGTGGCGCGCCCGTTCCTCATCCAGGTCCAGTCGGTGGTCCGGCAGCACACGCAGCTCGCAGTGCTCGCAGGCACAGACGTGCTCTACATCGAGCGCGTCTCGGCGCGCGACTCTGCCATCAACCACACGATCATCGGCGGCCGGATACCCGCCTATGCCTCCAGCTTCGGAATCGCCATGCTCGCCCACGCCTCCGATGAGACGGTGCAAGCCGTGGTCTCCTCCGGATTCCGCGCCTTCACCAGTGCAACCATCAGGTCGGAGAGCGAACTCCGCGCCGTCTTAGCGCGAGTGCAAGCAGACGGATGTGCGGTGCTCCCCGGCCACGTCCATCCCGACTCAACCGGAGTCGCCGTTCCTGTCTACGGCCCGCATGGTGCGGTCTATGCGGCGATCGGGGTCGTCGTCCCGAACGACGGGGCCTCGCCCAAGCCCATCATCGAAATCCTCAAGCGCGCCTCCGCGAACATCACGCGCGCCCTCGTGCGCGCGATGGCTGGCGAACGCTGACCCGCGAGCCGGAGGGAGCTATTGGCTGAGGTCGTCGTAGGTGGCGAGCGGGACGATGCCAGGCGCTGCCGCAGCGATGCGCTCGTCGCCGGCCACGAACGCATCGGCCTGAAGGACGGCAACGGCGAGGTACTCGGCCTGTGCGGTGTCATCCCAGTCGAGTTTTCGGGCGAGCTTCCACGCGGTCGCACGGGAGACGCGATCGCCGAGCAACCGGACCTTGAGCCTCGCGATCCCCTCCAGCTGAGCACGTGCCGTCCTCTCGTCCAGCGACCCCTCACGGACCTCGCGGTAAAGCATCGACAGAACGTGACTGCGCAGCACCGCCGGCCCGACAAGTGGGTGACGTGACGCGATGTCGAGATCGTCGCGCACGATCCGCAGCGCCGTGAGCGCATCGATCGCAAAGCGCTTCCGGCTCTCAGCGTTCGCCATGCGACAACACAACACGACAACCACGCGTCAAGCCACCGCCACCGATGACGTGCCTCCGCAGCCGTAGCCCGCCGATCCGGCCGAACACCGCCGGACAACGCAACAGGCCCCCGACCTTGCGTTTCCGCAGGTCGGGGGCCTGTTCTCCCTGGTGTGGCAGGTGAAGGATTCGAACCTTCGAAGGCAAAGCCGACGGATTTACAGTCCGCTCCCATTGGCCGCTCGGGCAACCTGCCGGGGATGCCGCCACCCCACTTGGTGGGGATGACAACGGAACGGAACAATAGCGCAGGCACCGGCGTGGACGAAAACCGCCGGCGCCCCGTGCCACCGCGACCTACGAAGGAGACAGTCATGGCCGACTCGTCGTTCGACATCGTCAGCAAGATCGACCGCCAGGAGGTCGACAACGCGCTCGGCCAGACGGCCCGTGAGGTGGCCACCCGGTTCGACTTCAAGGGCACCGGCGCCTCGATCGAGTGGAAGGGCGAGCACGCGATCGAGATCAGCGCCTCGGCCGACGACCGGGCCAGCGCCGTGCTCAGCGTCTTCCAGGACAAGCTGATCAAGCGCAACCAGAGCCTGAAGATCCTCGACGCCTCCGAGCCGCGCCAGTCGGGCCAACAGAGCAAGATCTCGATCAACCTCAAGGAGGGCATCACCTCCGAGGACGCCAAGAAGATCACGAAGCTCATCCGCGACGAGGGCCCCAAGGGCGTGAAGGCCCAGATCCAGGGCGACGAGCTCCGCGTCTCCTCCAAGAAGCGCGACGACCTGCAGACCGTCATCGCGCTGGTGAAGGCACAGGACTACGACTTCGCGGTCCAGTTCACCAACTATCGCTGACGCGAGGCAGCCCACGACCTCGGTCAGGCAGAGGCGCCTCAGCGCGAGAGCAGCCCAAGCCCCAGCCGTACGACGCGGTGGCGGGCCGCGCGGGCGAGCGTGGTGTCACCCGTGGTGAGCCGCCGGAACCCGCGCCAGCCCGCGGGCGTCCGCGTGATGAGGGCGTGGAAGGCGCCGGGCCGTCGCTCGAACGCCTGCAGGCAGGCCCGGCCGGCGGCCATCTCGGGGAGCAGCTCCTGGCCGAGCGCGAGTTCGTAGGCCGCGGCCGTCGCGGCGGGCGACGCCTCCGCGACCACCCCGTGGGCCGCCGCCTCGCCGGCGAGCAGACCGGAGCGCAGCGCGAAGGAGATCCCCTCTCGCGTCCACGGCTCGAGGAGCCCGGCGGCGTCGCCGACGGCGAGAACCCGTCCGGCAGCGACCGGCGAGTCGGGCACACGACACCGGGTCAGGTGGCCGGAGTCGTGCACGACGCGGAGACCGGCAAGCCCCTGCTGGCGCAGCAGGTCGCGGAGGTAGGCGCGGGTCTCCACCGGTCGCCCACGCTCGGCGATGACGCCGACGGTGAGCGTGTCGCCCTTGGGGAAGACCCAGCCGTACGAGCCGGGAAGCGGCCCCCAGTCGAGATGGATCCGGTCCGCCCACGCGGACGCGAGCGGGCCCGCCTCGAGCTCGACCTCCAGCCCCAGGTCGACGTGGCCCACTCGCACACCGACGAGACGCGAGAGCCGGCCCGAGGCGCCGTCGGCCGCGATCACGGCCCGTGCGGACATCGGCCCGAGGTCCGTCTCGAGCCGTACGACGTCAGGCCCGGGCCTCACCGCGCGGACGGTGCACGGGTTGAGGAACTCCGCCCCGGCCGCCGCGGCACGCGCGGCGAGCCACGCGTCCAACTCCGGTCGGGCGGCGGTCAACAGGAGCCGCTCCCCCGCGTCCCGGACGACGCGTCGGCGGCCTCGATGGGTGAACGACGCCCGGGTGATGGTGGCGCGTGTCGGCGCCGTCCCTGTTCGCACCGGGACGTCGGTCGGCAGCTCGCCGGCGAGGCCCTGCAGGACACCCAGCGTGGGTCCGATCAGCCCGCCGCCACAGGTCTTGTAGCGCGGGAACGCGAGCCGGTCGAGCAGCGCGACCCGCAGAGCGGCGCCGGCGGCCTCGCCGGTCCGCGCCGCAGCCGCCGCCGCGGCGGCACCGGCCGGCCCGGACCCGACCACCACGACGTCGTACTCCTCGATCGCCACGGGCAGGAGCGTACGACCCCCTACAGCCGGGCGCCGCACAGGGAGTTGTTCTGTAAGACAGAATTCTCTGTTCTATCTGGTGACCACCGTCACAAGGTACCGCCATGACTGCACCCCGCACCGGCTCGCGCTCCGCCTGGATGGTCCTGGCCCTGTGCTGGCTGATCGTGATCTACGACGGCTACGACCTCATCGTCTACGGCACCACGATCCCGGCGCTCACCACCGAGAAGGGCTGGCACCTCAGCGCCGACGGCGCCGGCCACATCGGCAGCCTCGCCTTCGGCGGCATGCTCGTCGGCGCGCTCTTCGCGGGTGCGGTCGCCGACCGGCTCGGACGACGCCGGACCATCGTGGTCTCGGTGCTGTGGTTCAGCATCTTCACCGGCCTGTGCGGCTGGGCCGACGGTCCGGTGATGTTCGGCTCCCTCCGCTTCATCGGCGGACTCGGTCTCGGCGGCCTCGTCCCCTCGGCCAACGCCCTGGCCGCGGAGTTCGTGACGCCGCGCCTTCGCTCCGTCGCCTCGACCGCGATGATGTCCGGCGTCCCGGTCGGCGGGTCGCTGGCCGCCGTGATCGGGTTGCACGCGCTGCCCGCCTTCGGCTGGGAGTCGCTCTACTTCTTCGCCTTCAGCGGCCTGCTCCTCGTCGCCCTGACCCTCGCCCTGCTGCCGGAGTCGCCGACCTGGCTGCGTGCCAAGGGCCGCGTCAGCGACGCGGCGGCGATCGAGGCGCGCTATCGCCTGCGTCCCGTCGCCGAGCCCGAGCAGTCCGAGGCGTCGGCCGACGCGCGGACCACCGGCACCGCCTGGGGCGTCCTGCGGGCGCCGTACCTCGTCCCGACCCTGCTCTTCTTCGTCGCCACCACGGCCGGGATGTTCGCGTGGTACGGCCTCGGCACCTGGCTGCCCAAGCTCACCAAGAGCGACGCCCGGTTCGACCTCGGCAACGACGCGCTGACCTACCTGCTCGCGCTCAACCTCGGCGCGGTCGCGGTCTCGGCGGTCACCGCCTGGCTCGGGACCCGGTACGGTGCCCTGCGTGCGGCCATCGGGACGGCGGCCGTCGGTGCGATCAGCCTCGCGCTCCTGCTGACCTACCCGTCGTCTCTCCCGGTGGTCTATCTCCTGCTCATCCTCGCCGGCGTCGGCAGCCACGGCACGCTCTGCCTCATCATCGCCGCCATCGCCAACCACTACCCGCCGACCCTGCGGGCGACTGCCCTGGGCAGCGCGCTGGGCGGCGGCCGGGTGGGGGCCGTGATCGCTCCGTCGGTCGCCGGCTGGCTGCTCGAGCGTACGCCGGGCAGTGCCTCCTCGAGCATCCTGCTCTTCGCCGCCGCCTCCGGCGTCGGCGCCGTGCTCCTGCTCGCGACGGCACTGTTCACCCGCCCCGCGGTCACCGAGCCGGTCGAGAGCGTCTTCGCCCACTGAGCCGCTCGGACGCGATCAGACAACCTAGATCGAGCAATCTGATCGACTCATCTGAGAGACTAGGCCCGTGCGAGTCTCAGCCAAGTCCGATTATGCCCTGCGTGCCCTGATCGAGATGGCCGCCCGCGAGGACGGCAAGGCCGTCAGCGCGGAGGAGCTCGGCCGCGCCCAGGACATCCCGCACGGCTTCCTCCAGGCGATCCTGGCCGACCTCCGCAAGACCGGCATCGTGATCTCCCAGCGCGGCCAGTCCGGCGGCTGGCGGCTCGCCCGCGCCGCCGACACCGTGTCGGTCGCCGACGTCATCCGTGCCGTCGACGGCCCGCTCGTGTCGGTCTACGGGCTGCGCCCCGAGGCGGTCACCTACAACGATCGCGCCGACGTGCTCCAGCACGTCTGGATCGCGGCCCGCGACGCGCTCCGCGACGTCTTCGAGAAGGTCTCCATCGCCGAGCTCGCCGCTCGGGAGCTCCCGGACGAGATCACGACCCGCACCGCCCGCGAAGAGGCCTGGCAGCCGCACTGACCGCCAGGCCTCTTCGCGGGCGCACGCAGCAGACGCAGCCCCGACCGCAAAGTGTCACCGGGATAGTTGGCGTGGTGGGTGACACTTCCGAACTGTCACCCACGGCGCAAGGTGTCACGGTGACACTTTGCCGAAGCGTCAACCCGCGAACGCCCGCACTCAGCCGCCCGAGGCGACCGCGAGGTCGGTCGCGGCCGCGGCGTCCACCGAGCCGGCGACCGACGTGGCCCCGGCGGCGGCCGTGAGGAAGACCGTGGCCCCCTCGGCCAGTCCGAGGCGCCGGGCGTGCGTCCGCGTCATCTCGACGGTGACGACCTCGCCCGCGTCGGTGAGGACGGTGATCCGCACCTCGAAGCCGATCCGAAGCAGCCGGGAGACCGTTCCCTCGACCGAGTCCGGACCGACCGGGCGGTCGGCGACCTCGATGTCGTGCGGCCGGATCAGGCGGCCGCCGAGCGTGGTCACGTCGCCGAGGAAGCCCATGACGAAGTCGTTCGCCGGGGCGTCGTACAGCTCCTCCGGCGTGCCGACCTGCTCCACGCGCCCCTGGTTGATGACGACGATCTCGTCCGCGACCTCCAGCGCCTCCTCCTGGTCGTGCGTGACGAACACCGTCGTCACGTGGACCTCGTCGTGGAGGCGACGCAGCCAGTCGCGGAGCTCCTTGCGGACCTTCGCGTCGAGCGCCCCGAACGGCTCGTCGAGGAGCAGGACGGTCGGCTCCACGGCCAGTGCCCGGGCCAGCGCCATCCGCTGCCGCTGGCCGCCCGAGAGCTGGGACGGCAGCCGGTGGGCGAACTGGGAGAGGTGCACGAGCTCGAGCAGCTCGTGCACGCGCTTCTGGATCTCGGGCTTCGGCCGCTTGCGGATCTCCAGCCCGAAGGCGACGTTCTTCGCCACGCTCATGTGCTTGAAGACGGCGTAGTGCTGGAAGACGAACCCGACGTTCCGCTTCTGCGGCGGCAGGTGGGTCGCCTCGTTGCCCTCGATGACCACGGACCCCTCGTCGGCGGAGTCCAGGCCCGCGATGATCCGCAGCAGGGTGGACTTCCCGCCGCCGGACGGACCCAGCAGGGCGGTCAGCTGGCCGGTGGGCAGGGACACGTTGATGTCGTCCAGGGCGACGAAGTCGCCGAAGCGCTTCGAGACCCCCTTGACCTCGATGCTCATGCTTTCTCCTTCTCGTCTCGGGTGCGCAGGAGGGCGACGACCACGAGACAGACGACAGCCGCGAAGACGAGCATGAACGCGACGGCGTACGACGCGTCCAGGTCCTGCGACTGGTAGGTACGTTCCACGACCTTGGTGGCGGTCTCGGTCTGGCCCTTGACGTTCCCGGACACGACCTTGACCGCGCCGAACTCGCCGAGCGACCGGGCGAGGCTGAGTACGACGCCGTACGCCACGGCCCAGCGGATGCCGGGAAGGGTGACGCGCCAGAAGGTCTGCCAGGCGTTGGCACCCAGGCTGCGGGCGGCCTGCTCCTGGTCGTCACCGAGCTCCTCCAGCACCGGGACGATCTCCCGGATGATGAGCGGCAGCGCGACGAAGCAGGTCGCCATGATGATCCCGGGCTTGGCGAAGATGACCTCGATCCCGTTGTTGCGCAGCGTGGGCCCGAACCAGCCGTAGATCGGACTGTAGACGAGCAGCAGCGCCAGACCGACGACGACCGGCGAGGCCGACAGCGGCAGGTCGATGAGCCACGACAGCACCCGTTTGCCGGGGAAGTCGTAGCGCACCAGCAGCAGCGAGACGACCATGCCGAACACCAGGTTGATCACGACCGCCGCCACCGCCACCTGCCCGGTGAGCGTCAACGCGTGGGTGACGTCGGGGTCCTGCAGGACCGCCTGGAGGGACTCGAAGCCGTGGGCGAACGTGTGCCGCAGCAGGTACGCCGTCGGCCAGACCACCAGCATGACGAGGTAGCCCACGACGAGGACCCGCAGGAGCCAGGTCGTCGCCGTCGTACCCCCGCCGGCCGCGGTGCTGCCAGGACTGCTCACGTGGCTAGCCATGACGCGCCATCCGCCGCTGGAGGACGTCGAGGACGATGATCGCGAGCAACGCGACGACGAGCAGGACGACCGCGATGGCGGCCGCCGCCGCGGTGTTCCCACCCTCGATATAGCTGTAGGTCCGCGTCGACGCCACGGCCGTGCCGGCGCGGTTCCCCGACAGGAGTACGACGGAGCCGTACTCGCTGATCGCCCGTGCGAACGACAGCGAGGCGCCCGCGAAGATCGCCGGCGTCAGCGAGGGCAGGACGATCCGGCGCAGCGTGGTGAACCGTGAGGCGCCGAGCGAGGCCGCCGCCTCCTCGGCGTCGGTCTCGAGCGCCTCGAGGACCGGCTGGACGGTCCGGACCACGAACGGCAGCGTGACGAACGCGATGGCGAGGAAGACGCCCGGCTTCGTGCCGTACACGTTGACACCGAGCGGGCTGCCGGGCCCGTAGAGCGACAGCATGACGAGACCGGCGACGATCGTCGGCAGCGCGAACGGGATGTCGATGACGAGGTCGAGCAGACCCTTGCCGGGGAACCGGTCGCGGACCAGCACCCACGCGATCACCGTGCCCATCACGGCGTTGAGCACCGTGGCGATCACGGCCATGACGAGCGTGAAGCGCAGGGCGCGGAAGGTCGAGGCGTTGGTCAGGACGTGCTCGAAGGTGGACCAGCCGCCACCGCTCGCCTTGACGACGACGGCGGCGAGGGGGATCAGGACCAGCAGGCTGAACCAGATCATGGCGACCCCGAGCCCGAGGCCCGAGGTGGCGGTCAGCTTCCGGGCGGAGCCGGATGTGGACCTGGCCGGTCGACGCGCGCGCGCCGACCGGCCGTCCACGGAAACCGTGGCAGTCACCGTGCAGACACCTACTGCCCTGCGTCCGCCTGGAGCTTGGTGAGGATGCCGTCGTTCTCGTCGAAGTACTTCGTGTTGGCGGCGTCCCAGCCACCGAAGTCCTTGTCGATCGTCAGCAGCTTCTTCGGCTCCGGGAACGGGTTGCTCGGGTCCATGGCGCCCTTGACGGTCACCGTGCCGACGGCCTTGGCCACGCTGTCGAGCGGGCGGTAGCCGGTCTCGGCGTACAGCTTCTGACCCTCGGCGCTCTTCTGGAACGCCATCCAGGCCTTGGCCTTCGACGAGGCGTCCTTGAGCAGGGCGCACGAGTTCTCGATGAGGAGCGAGCTGTCCGGGATGACGTAGTCCATCTGGCTCGGGTCGCTCTGACGGGCCAGGATCGCCTCGTTCTCGTAGGAGAGCAGGACGTCGCCCGTGCCGCCGGTGAACGCCGTGGTGGCGTCCCGGCCGCTGTCCGGCATCGCGGCGATGTTGGCGAAGAACTTCTTCATGTAGGCCTGCGCGGACGCGTCGTTGCCGCCGGAGGCGAGCTGCGAGCCGTACGCCGCGAGCAGGTTCCACTTCGCCGAGCCGGATGAGGCCGGGTTCGGGGTGACGATGCCGACGCCGGGCTTGGTCAGGTCCGCCCAGGTCCTGATGTGCTTCGGGTTGCCCTTGCGCACGGCGAAGACCACGATCGACTGCGAGCAGTCGCCCTTCGTCGCATTGTCCTTCCAGTCGTTGTCGACCAGCCCCGCGTCCACGAGCCGCTGGACGTCGGGCTCCAGCGAGAGGTGGACCTCGTCGGCCTTGAGGCCGCCCGCCACCGCTCGCGACTGGTCGCCGGACGCGCCGTACGACTCCTTGAACGTCACGCCCTTGCCGTCGGGCGTCTCCTGGAACGCCTTCTCGACGCCCTGGTTGGCCTCGTCGAGCACGGAGTATCCGACGATGTTGATCGTGTCGGCGTCGTTCGCGCTCGAGCTGCTCCCGCAGCCGGTCAAGGCCAGCACCCCGACAGCCGCAAGAGCCGCCGCAGCCTTGATCTTCTTCATCTCTGCCTCTGTCTCTCCCCTGCCGAGTCAGGTAAACGAGTTATTTCGGTAATGTCGCGCATCCTAGTCGACTTAACCGAGACTAAACGAAATCGGCGTGTCGCGACACGACCGTCCAGCGGGAAAGACACCCCGCCGGGTGTGATCCGGGCTACTACGCTGGCCACTGGTTGACGCTCGCCGACCGGAGCAGGCCGACCCCACCGGCCGACCGCCCTGGCCGACAGGCCGTACTGAACATGACTGACGGACTCGTTCGAAGGAAGTGCGCAGGGTGCCCAAACAGGTGCAGCAGCTCGATCGCGTGATCATTCGCTTCGCCGGCGACTCCGGCGACGGCATGCAGCTCACCGGTGACCGGTTCACCCAGGAGTCCGCCGTCTTCGGGAACGACCTCGTCACGCTGCCGAACTTCCCGGCCGAGATCCGTGCCCCGCAGGGCACGCTGCCGGGCGTCTCGTCCTTCCAGGTCCACATCGCCGACCACGACATCCTGACGCCGGGCGACGCCCCCGACGTCCTCGTCGCGATGAACCCCGCCGCGCTCAAGGCCAACCTCGGCGACCTGCCCAAGGGCGCGGCGATCATCGTCGACACCCACGACTTCACCCCGCGCAACCTGCAGAAGGCCGGGTACGCCGAGAGCCCGCTGCCCGGGGACAGCGCTGATCCGGCCGGCGCGGCCGACAGCCCGCTCGCCGACTACCAGGTGCACACGCTCGACCTCACCGGCATGACGGTGGAGGCCGTGAAGGAGTTCGGTCTCTCCCGGAAGGACGCCGCGCGCGCGAAGAACATGTTCGCCCTCGGGTTGGTCTCGTGGATGTACGGCCGCCCGACCGAGCCCACGACCGCCTTCCTGGAGAAGCGGTTCGCGAAGGTCCCCCCGATCCGCGACGCCAACATCGCCGCCTTCACCGCCGGGTGGAACTTCGGCGAGACGACCGAGGCGTTCGTGTCGTCCTACGAGATCAAGCCGGCGCCGATGGCACCCGGCACCTACCGCAACATCACCGGCAACCTCGCGCTCGCCTACGGGATCGTCGCCGCGGGCGTGCGCAGCGGGCTCCCGGTCTTCCTGGGCTCCTACCCGATCACCCCGGCCTCCGACATCCTCCACGAGCTCTCCAAGCACAAGGCCTTCGGCGTCACCACGTTCCAGGCCGAGGACGAGATCGCCGGCATCGGCGGCGCGATCGGCGCGGCCTTCGCGGGCTCGCTCGGGGTCACCACCACGTCGGGGCCCGGGATCGCGTTGAAGTCGGAGTCGATCGGGCTCGCGGTGATGACCGAGCTCCCGCTCGTCGTCGTCGACGTCCAGCGTGGCGGCCCGTCGACCGGACTGCCGACCAAGACCGAGCAGGCCGACCTGCTGCAGGCGATGTACGGCCGCAACGGCGAGGCGCCCGTGCCGATCGTCGCGCCGGCCTCACCCGGCGACTGCTTCGACGCCGCGCTCGAGGCCGCCCGGATCGCGATCACCTACCGCACCCCCGTCATGCTGCTCTCCGACGGCTACCTCGCCAACGGCTCCGAGCCCTGGCGGATCCCCGAGATCAGCGAGCTGCCGAGCATCGACCCGGCGTTCGCGACCGGGCCCAACCACGCCTCCGCGGGTGCGGGGAGTGACGAGCAGGACTCGTTCTGGCCCTACCTGCGCGACGAGCAGACCCTGGCGCGACCGTGGGCCGTCCCCGGCACCCCGGGCCTCGAGCACCGGATCGGCGGCCTCGAGAAGGGCGACGGCCACGGCAACATCTCCTACGACCCGGCCAACCACGACCTCATGGTCCGCACCCGGGCGGCGAAGGTCGCCCGGGTCGCCGACTCGCTGCCCCCGCTCGAGATCGACGACCCCTCCGGCCAGGCGCGGGTGCTCGTGGTCGGATGGGGGTCGACGTACGGCCCGATCGGCGCGGCCATCCGCCAGGTCCGCAAGGCCGGCTACCACGTCGCCCAGGTCCACCTGCGCCACCTCAACCCGTTCCCGAACGACCTCGGCGAGATCCTGACGGCGTACGACAAGGTGCTCGTGCCCGAGATGAACCTCGGGCAGCTGAGCCAGCTGCTGCGCGCCCGTTATCTGGTCGACGCGATCGGCTTCAACGTCGTCCGCGGCCTACCGATCAAGGCCGCGGAGCTCGCGGAGGTGATCGGTCAGCTCGTGGCCGCCGCCGAGGGCGTGATCGTCGACCTGTCCACCGCTCCCGACGAGGAGGCACGCTCATGACCACCGCCGACCTGGGTCTTCCCGGCCACTTCGCCGAATCCCATGGCGGGATCGACCTCGTCCCCACCAGCGACGCACCGCAGAACGCCAAGGAGTACTCCTCCGACCAGGAGGTGCGCTGGTGCCCCGGCTGCGGCGACTACGCCGTGCTCAAGGCCGTGCAGGGCTTCCTGCCCGACCTCGGCCTGCGCCGGGAGAACATCGTCTTCATCTCCGGGATCGGCTGCTCCTCGCGGTTCCCCTACTACCTCGACACCTACGGCATGCACTCGATCCACGGACGCGCGCCGTCCATCGCGACCGGCATCGCGACCGCACGCCCGGACCTCTCGGTGTGGGTGGTGACCGGCGACGGCGACGCGCTCTCCATCGGCGGCAACCACCTGATCCACGCGCTGCGGCGCAACGTCAACATGACGATCCTGCTCTTCAACAACCGGATCTACGGGCTGACGAAGGGGCAGTACTCCCCCACCTCCGAGGCCGGCAAGGTCACCAAGTCGACCCCGGTCGGCTCCGTCGACCACCCGTTCAACCCGGTCTCGCTGGCGCTGGGCGCGGAGGCGACGTTCGTCGCCCGCACGGTCGACTCCGACCGCAAGCACCTCACCTCGGTGCTGTCCGCGGCCGCCGCTCATCGCGGCACATCGCTGGTCGAGATCTATCAGAACTGCCCGATCTTCAACGACGGGGCCTTCGACGACCTCAAGGGTCCCGACACCAAGGCCGACGCGATCATCCCGCTCATCCACGGCGAGCCGATCCGCTTCGGCAAGGACCGCGAGAAGGGCCTCGTTCGCGACACCGCGCCGGGCGGGACCGGGGGCGTGAAGGTCGTCCCCGTGGCCGAGGCCGGCGAGGAGGCGATCCTCGTCCACGACGCCCACAACCCCGACCCGACCACGGCGTTCGCGATCTCGCGGCTCACCGACGCGGGCGTGCTCCACCAGTCCCCGATCGGCATCTTCCGGCAGGTCGAGCGGCCGACGTACGACGACCTCGCGCGCGCCCAGGTCGCGACCGCCCAGCAGCCGACCGAGGGGGACGCACCGGCGCCGGAGGACCGCCTCGCCGCGCTGCTCGGCGCCGGAGACACCTGGACGGTGCTCTGAGCCTCTGAGCCGAGACCGCCCCGCCCAGCGTCGCGGCGCTCAGCGCACGCGCGCGAGCTGGATGATCTTCGACGGACCGTGCCCGGTCATGACCCGCGCGAGCGCGCGGGTGTAGCCCTTCACCTTCGTGAAGGTGTGGAAGCGGACGTCGACAAGTCCGTATCGATCGGCGCGGACGAACCGGACCCGGTGCTGGTAGCCCGCAGCGGTCCGGATGTTGACGGCGACCCGAACCCGGTGGCTGGCGGGAGCGTCAGCGGCGACCTCGACCACACCTGCGCGCGCGAGGACCCGCATCCCGATGAGCTCACTCATGTTCATGGCGATGCCGGTGTCCACGCGGGGCGTCGACTCCGCTGCCTGCATGCACATCCGGGTCATGTCAGCAGACATGTAGGACGCGGTGACCGGCTTGGGCCACGGCTTCGCGGAGCGGGTCCAGTCGGTGATGATCCGTTGCTGTGCCTCGTGCACGCCGGGCATTGTGAAGTCGTGACCGATGACGGTCGCGCCGAACCAGTGCGGGTGCCGCACGTGCGTGATCCGGGTGGCGGCGACGACGCCGCCGGTGGCGCTGGGGTGGATGCCGAGCATCATCTTGCTGCCCGGGCCGTCGCAGCGGGCGGTGACCCGCAGCAGCGGGCCCTCGCCGCCCGACGAGGAGGCGCCGGCGGCGTGGGCGGCCGGAGTCCCGGCCACGGTGAGGCCGGGACCGCCGACCAGGAGCGCGGCGGCAGCGAGCAGGATGCGACGAGACACGAACGGTTCCCTCCGAATATGGGCCGCTCCCTGCGGCCACCGGATTCAACCACCCGCCCCACCCACGCCGCAGTGGATCGACCGAACTCGCGACGAGCGCTCAGACCGCCGCGGCCTCGACCGCGTCGCGAAGCTGTCGACGCCGGTGGGCGACCGCCTCGTAGGTGAACACCACGAGTGCGACCCAGACGATCACGAAGCCCAGCCAGCGGCCCGCCGACATCTCCTCGTGGCGATAGAACACGCCGAGCGCGAACTGCAGGATCGGGGCGAGATACTGCAGCAGCCCGAGCGTCACCAGCGGCACCCGAGTGGCCGCCGCACCGAAGCAGAGCAGCGGCACGACGGTCACCAGTCCGCTCCCGATGGTGAGCACGACGTGCGCGGGGCCCTCGGTCGTGAAGTGACCGTGGCCGGTGGTGCCGAGCCCGACGACGTACGCCAGCGCGACCGGCGCGACGACCGACGTCTCCAGCGCGAGCGACTCGAACGCGCCGGCGCCCGCCTTCTTCTTGGCCAGCCCATAGCTGCCGAAGGAGAACGCGAGGATGAGCGAGATCCACGGCAACCGGCCGTAGTCGACCGTGAGGACGGCGACCGCTACGGCCCCGATCCCGAGCGCGGCCCACTGGAGCCGCCGCAGCCGCTCCCCCAGGATCAGGACGCCCATCAGCATCGTGACGAGCGGGTTGATGAAGTAGCCGAGGGAGGTCTCCACGACGCGGCCGTGGTTGACGCCCCAGATGTAGGTCGCCCAGTTGGCCGTCACCGCGATGCCGGCGACGACGAGCAGCCCGAACCTACGCCGGTCGCGGACCAGCGCCAGCACCTGGGGCAGCCGCCGCATCGCCACGACGACGACCGCCATGACCACCAGCGACCACAACAGCCGGTGGCCGAGGATCTCGAAGGCACCGGCGGGCTCGAGCAACGGGAAGTAGAGCGGGAAGAAGCCCCACATGACGTACGCCGCGGCGCCGAGCATGACTCCACGACGTTGATCCGGCACCCGGTCAGCCTAACGAAAGGTAAAGAGCCGCCGGAGCCGGATCTCAGAAGACTCCGCGCACGTCAGGCGGTGCGGACCGCGACGGCGTCGGCGAAGTCCTCGAGCGCCTGCCGCACCGGCCCCTCGGGGAGCACGGCGAGCAGCGCCTTGGCCTCGTGGGCCCGCTGAACGACGTAGCGGCGGGCCTCGTCGAGCGCCGGGTGGGCGCGCAGCAGGCCGAGCGCCTCGGCGTGCCGCCCGTCGTCGGTGAGGTCGCCCTCCAGCAGCGCGAGCAGGCGAGCGTCGGCGGGGTCGGTCGACCGCTTCGCGAGCAGCACCGGCAGGGTCGGGATGCCCTCGCGCAGATCGGTCCCGGGCGTCTTGCCGGACTCGACGGAGTCGGAGGCGATGTCGAGGATGTCGTCGGAGAGCTGGAAGGCGACGCCGACGATGTCGCCGTACGCCGTCAGCGCCTGCTCGACCTCCGGCGAGGCGCCGGAGAAGCGGGCGCCGTACAACGCCGAGGTCGCGATGAGCGCGCCGGTCTTGCCGGCCAGCACGTCGAGGTGGTGGGCGACCGCGTCCTGGTCGGGACCGGGCTCGACGCCCTCGAGGATCTGGCCCTCGACCAGCTTGGCGAAGGTCTCGGACTGGATGCGGACCGCGTCGCGGCCCAGCTCGGCAGTCAGCTCGGAGCTGCGGGCGAAGAGGAAGTCGCCGGTCAGGATCGCCACGTGGTTGTCCCAGCGGGCGTTGGCGGAGTCCGCGCCGCGGCGTACGGCGGCCTCGTCCATCACGTCGTCGTGGTAGAGCGACGCGAGGTGGGTCAGCTCGACGACGCACGCCGCGGTGAGGACGTCGTCGGCGTCGGGCTCGGGGCCGACCTCGGCGGCCAGGAGCACGAGGAGCGGGCGGAACCGCTTCCCGCCGGCCTCGAGGAGGTGGGAGGCGGCCTCGGTCACGAAGGGCGCACGGCTGCGCACGTGACCCGAGAGGGCCTTCTCCACCAGCCCGAGCCGCGTGCGGAGACGCTGCTCCAGCGCGGGGTCGCTGACGGGGAGGAAGAGGTCGCCCGGAGGCTGGCTACCAGTGCTCACCCGATGAATCTTCCCGCATTCCCGAGTAGATCGAGAACGGGGCCCGGAACCACGCCCAGGACGAGGGTTGCGAGCGCGCTCACGGCGATCACCCCACAGGTGAGGTACGACGGCCGGGTGGCCGCTCCGGGCGTCACCTCGTCCTCGGCGTCGGTGAAGAACATCAGCAGGATCACCCGGACGTAGAAGAAGACCGAGACGATGCTCGCCGCGATCGCGAACACGACCACCGGCCACTGCCCCGCGTCCAGCGCCACCGCGAAGACCGCCCACTTCCCGATGAACCCGGCGGTCAGCGGGATGCCGGCCATCGAGAGCAGGAAGAAGCCGAAGACGGCCGCGAGCAGCGGCGCGCGCCGCCCGAGCCCGGCCCAGCGCGCGAGCCCGCCGACCTCGCCGTTCGGCCCCCGCACGAGCGAGGCGACGGCGAACGCGCCGAGGCTCGCCACGCCGTAGGCGGTGAGGTAGAAGAGCACCGCCTGGGTCGAGGTGAACGGACCGGTCGCCCCGGTCTCATCGACCCCGAGCAGCCCGGTCAGGATGAAGCCGGTGTGGGCCACGGCGGAGTAGGCGAGCATCCGCTTCACATCCGCCTGCACCACCGCGAACGTCGAGCCGAGCAGCATGGTGAGGACCGCGATCAGCCCGAGGGCCGGTCGCCACGAGTCCACGTCGTCGCCGAAGGCGACGTAGAAGAGCCGGAGCATCGCGCCGAACGCGGCGATCTTCGTCGCGGCGGACATCCACGCCGTCACCGGTGTCGGCGCCCCCTGGTAGACGTCGGGCGTCCAACTGTGGAACGGCACGGCGCCGGTCTTGAAGAGCAGCCCCACCGCCATCAGGCCCATGCCGAGGAGCAGCAGCCCGTGGTTCCCACCCTGCGCGACCCGGTCGGAGATCCCGGCGAACGACATGGTGCCCGCGTAGCCGTAGACGAGCGCGAGGCCGTAGAGGAAGAAGCCGGAGGAGAACGCACCGAGCAGGAAGTACTTGATCGCCGCCTCCTGGGAGAGCAGCCGGCGCCGGCGGGCGAGCCCGGTGAGCAGGTAGAGCGGCAGGCTGAGCACCTCGAGCGCCACGAAGAGCAGCAGCAGGTCGCCCGCGACGGGGAAGAGCATCATCCCGCCGACGGCGAACATCAGCAGCGGATAGACCTCGGTGTGGTCGAGGCCGCGTTGGGCCGCCGCCCGCTCGGCCGTCGTTCCGGGCAGCGCCGCCGCCTGGCCGGCGAAGACGCTGACGCCGCCCTCGAGCCGACGCTCGGCGAAGAGCAGGACGCCACCGAGCGACACCACGAGCACGAGACCCCAGAGGAAGACGCCCGGGCCGTCGATGACGACGGCCCCCTCGCCGGTGGTGGTGCCGAGCGAGGACCCCGCGCCGATCGCGATCGTCCCGGCCAGCGCCGCGACGAGGCCGGCGACAGCCAGGCAGACCTGGAGGCGGTAGCGCTGGGCGCGTGGCGCGAAGGCCTCCACGAGCACGCCCACGCATGCCACGCCGAGCACCACGAGGACGGGCCAGAGGACGCCGTAGGCCAGGGAGGGCTGGTCGAACCGCATGGTCACTCCTCTCCCGCCGCGACGGTGATGCTGTGGCTGATCTGGTCGACCAGCGGGTTGGCCGCGTGCAACAGCGGCGCCGGGTAGAACCCGAAGACGACCAGCCCCACCATGAGCGGGGCGAGGACGCCCACCTCCCAGCGGGTCAGGTCGGCGACCTTCCCCCGGGGCGTGGTCTTGTCGGGCGGTCCGGTGAACGTCCGCTGATAGGTCCAGAGGATGTAGATCGCTGCGAGCACCACCGCGGTGACCGCGATCGCCCCGACGAACCAGTGGTAGTCGAAGGCGCTGATGAGCACGAGGATCTCCGAGACGAACTGCGAGAGCCCCGGCAGCCCGGCGGTGGCGAGCCCGGCGACGAGGAAGAGGCCCGCCATGACCGGTGCCGCCTTCTCCAGGCCCCGCATCTCGCGGATCGATGCGGTGCCGCGGCGGGTGATGAGGAAGCCGGCGACCAGGAAGAGCGCAGCCGTCGCGACGCCGTGGTTGACCATGTAGAGGATCGCGCCGGAGAGGCCCTGCTGGCTGCCGGCGAAGATCCCGAGGGTGATGAAGCCGAAGTGGCTCAGGCTCGTCAGACCGATGAGTCGCAGCAGGTCGTCCTGGCCGATCGCCAGCACCGCGCCGTACACGATCGAGACCAGCGCGAGCGCCACCACGACCGGCGTCGCCCACCGGCTCGCCTCCGGGACGAGGCCGAGACAGAACCGGATCATCCCGAAGGTGCCGATCTTGTCGAGCACGCACACCAGCAGGACGCTCGTCGGCGGCGTCGCGTGCTCGGTCGTGTCCGCGAGCCAGGTGTGCAGCGGGAAGAGCGGCGCCTTGACCGCGAACGCGACGAAGAGCGCCACGAAGATCCACCGGCCCGCCGTGGTGCCGATGTCGAGGTTCGCCAGGTCGGAGAGGAGGTACGACGGCGCGCCGTGCTGCGCGCTCACGACGTAGAGCCCGATCACGCCACCGAGCAGCACGAGGCCGCCGCCGAGCTGATACATGAGGAACTTCAGCGCCGCCCGGGCACGGCCGGGACCGCCGCCCTGTCGCACTCCGGGGGCGCCGATCATGAAGTACGCCGGGATCAGCGTCGCCTCGAAGAAGACGTAGAACGTGAAGACGTCCTGGGCGCAGAACACGACGAGCGCGAACGCCTCGAGGCCCAGCGCCCAGGCATACCAGCGCCGGTCGTGGTCCTTGACCGCGGCGAGCATGACGATCGGGACGAGGGCGACGGTGAGCAGCACCATCAGCCGGCCGAGGCCGTCGAGGCCGAGCGCCCAGTGGACGCCGAGCGCCCCGATCCAGGTGGCGTCCTCCGCGTCCGCCGACGCGCACGCGACGATGCCGAGCACGAGCGTGGCGAGCGCGAAGCCGAACGCCCACGCCTTCGGCCGGGCCGGCATGACGGCGCTGACGATCGCGCCGACGAACGGAACCGCACACAGCAGCGTCAGCATCACTCGGGGCCCCCGTTCGAAGCGGAACGAAGTGAGCATTCGAATGGGGTGTTCACCAGTTCACCACCAGGAGCGCGAGGGCCACGACGAGCGAACCGCCGAGGACGGAGAGGGCGTAGGACCGGACGTAGCCGTTCTGCCCCTTGCGGAACTCGCCGGCGAGCGCCGCGAGGGCGACCGGGCCGCCGCTGAGCAGGCCGTCGACGGCGTACCTGTCCGTGGTGACGACGCCGCGGGTGACCTGCAGCCCGGGAGGTACGACGACGTCCTCGACGTGCGGCACCGGGAGGTAGCGGGTGACACCCGGGGCGACCGGCCGGCGGCCGACGTAGGCCCACGCGGTCGCGACGCCGACGGCGACCACGACGACGGCGAACACCGACATCAGCCAGCCCGGCGGGGCGCCCTCCTCAGCGTGCGGGACCTCGCCGACGACCGGCGCGAGCCAGTCCTGGATCCAGCTGCCGAGCAGCAGCAGGCCGCCGAGGGCGGACAGCGCCGCGAGGACGACCAGCGGGCCGGTCATCACCCGGGGGGACTCGTGCGGATGCACGCCGTCGGCCCAGCGCCGCTGCCCGAAGAACGTGAGCAGCATCAGCCGGGTCATGTAGAACGCGGTGATCCCGGCCCCGATGAGCGCCAGCACGCCGACGTACCACCGGAAGTCGAAGGCCGCCTCGATGATCTTGTCCTTCGACCAGAAGCCCGAGAAGCCGGGGAAGCCGATGATCGCGAGATAGCCCATCGCGAAGGTCAGGAAGGTGACCGGCATGGCCTTGCGCAGCGCGCCGTAGTGCTTCATGTTGACGTCGTCCGCCATGCCGTGCATCACCGACCCGGCCCCGAGGAACATGTTGGCCTTGAAGAAGCCGTGGGTGAGCAGGTGGAAGATCGCGAAGGCGTAGCCCGCCGGACCGAGGCCGGCGGCGAGCATCATGTAGCCGATCTGGCTCATCGTGGAGCCGGCGAGCACCTTCTTGATGTCGTCCTTCACACAGCCGAGGAGCGCCCCCCACAGCAGGGTGACCACGGCGACCACGACGACGGCGGTGCGGGCGGTCGAGGAGAGGTCGAAGACGAAGCTGCTGCGCACGACGAGGTAGACCCCCGCGGTCACCATCGTCGCCGCGTGGATGAGCGCGGAGACGGGCGTCGGGCCCTCCATCGCGTCGAGCAGCCAGGCCTGCAGCGGCACCTGCGCCGACTTGCCGCAGGCGCCGAGCAGGAGCAGCAGGCCGAGCGCGGTCATCCGGCCGTGGGACGCGTCGCCGGCCTGCGCCGAGATGACCGTGAAGCTGGTCGACCCGAACGTGACGAAGGCGAGCGCGATCGCCATCGATATCCCCATGTCGCCGACACGGTTCATGACGAACGCCTTCTTGGCGGCCGCAGCGGCGCTCGGGCGCGCCTGCCAGAAGCCGATGAGGAGGTATGACGCCAGGCCGACACCCTCCCAGCCGAGGAAGAGCGCCACGTAGTTCTCCGCGAGGACCAGCATGAGCATCGCCGCGACGAAGAGGTTGAGGTAGGCGAAGAAGCGGGTGCGGCGCTCGTCGTGGGCCATGTAGCCCACGGAGTAGAGGTGGATCAGGCTCCCCACGCCGGTGATGAGCAGCAGGAAGAGCGCCGAGAGCGGGTCGTAGAGCAGGTCCATGCCCACGTCGAGCCGGCCCGTCTGGAACCACTGGTAGACGTGCTGGACCACCTGGCGCTCTCCTTCGTCCCGCCCGAGGTCGGCGACGAAGAGCACGACCGAGAGCACGAACGAGAGGCTCGAGAGCCCGACCGCGAGCCAGTGACCGAACCGATCGAACGCGGCCGGCGCGAGCGGGCGGCCGACCAGCAGCACGGTGGCCCCGGCCAGCGGCAGCGCGATGACGACCCAGAGCAGGTGGAAGACCCCGGTCGCGACGCCCGGGTCGACGGCGGTCACCACTTGAGCTGCCTGGGCTCGTCGACCGACGCGGTCTGGCGGGTCCGGAAGATCGTCATGATGATCGCCAGCCCGACCACGACCTCGGCCGCGGCGACGACCATGACGAAGAACGCCGCCACCTGGCCGTCGAGGTTGCCGCTGCTCTTCGAGAACGCCACCAGCGCGAGGTTGGCGGCGTTGAGCATCAGCTCCACGCACATGAAGACGACGAGGGCGTTGCGCCGGACCAGCACCCCGACGGCGCCGATCGTGAAGAGGATCGAGCTGAGGACGACGTACGGCGTCACTGTGTCCATCACTCACCGTCCTTCGGAGGGCTCAGCAGGGCCGGCACCGAGCTGTCCGCCGTACGCCCGTCGGGCAGTAGGGCCGGAGTGTCGTTGGCGTTGTGCCGGGCGTAGGTGCCGGGCGGGGGCAGCGGCCCGAGGTGAACGCCGCGCTCGGCGAAGTCGCGGACCCGGCGCCGGGCCAGGTCGGCCTGCGTCGGCTTCGGGTCGAGCCGCTCGCGGTGGGCGAGCACCATCGCCCCGATCGCCGCGGTGATCAACAGGGCCGAGGTGGCCTCGAACGCGACGACGTACCGGCTGAAGAGCAGGCCGGCGAGGGCCTGGACGTTGCCGGGAGCGTTGGCGGTGGAGAGGCCCTTCATCGTCCCGAGCGAGGCCTGGACGACACCGACGACGAGCAGGACCCCGAGCACGACGCCGAAGAGGCCGGCGAGCAGCCGCTGTCCGGCGATCGTCTCCTTGAGCGACTCGGTGGTGTCGACGCCGACGAGCATGATCACGAAGAGGAAGAGCATGAGGATCGCGCCGGTGTAGACCACGATCTGGACGGCGAAGAGGAACGGCGCGTCCAGGCTCGCGTAGAGCATCGCGAGCCCGATCATGACGACGGCCAGGCAGAGCGCCGCGTGCACCACCTTGCGCACGACCAGCAGCCCGAGGGCCGCCACGATCGTGACCGGCGCGAGGATGACGTACGTCGCCTCCATCAGCGCTCCTCCCGCGTGGGGACCTCGACCAGCTCGGTCTGCATCGGCGGGGCGTAGTAGTCCTGCTCGTCCTCGCCCAGGAGCATCCGATGGGGCGGCGCCTCCATCCCGGGCAGCAGCGGCGCGAGCAGGTCCTGCTTCTCGTAGATCAGCTTCTCGCGGGAGTCGTCGGCGAGCTCGTAGTCGTTGGTCATCGTCAGTGCGCGCGTCGGGCAGGCCTCGATGCACAGACCGCACAGGATGCAGCGCAGGTAGTTGATCTGGTAGACGCGGCCGTAGCGCTCCCCCGGGCTGTAGCGCTGGCTGTTGCCGTCGGCATCCGGCTCGTCGGAGTTGTCGGCGCCCTCGACGTAGATCGCGTCGGCCGGGCACGCCCAGGCGCACAGCTCGCAGCCGACGCACTTCTCCAGGCCGTCGGGGTGGCGGTTGAGTTGGTGGCGCCCGTGGAAGCGCGGGGCGGTCGGCTCCTTCTGGAGCGGGTACTGCTCGGTGACGGGCTTCTTGAACTGCGTCCCGAAGGTCACGCCGAACCCGGCCACCGGGTCCCAGACGCGTTCCTTGAACGACTGCTTGGGCCGGTCCTGGTGCTTGTCGTCGGTCACGAGGCCTCCTCACGCGAGGGAAGGACGGGTACGTCGCCGGCCGGGCCGAACACCAGCGGCCGGGCCGCCCCGCGGACGGCGCCGCCCGCGGGCAGCGTCGGGACGGGGAAGCCACCGGCCGGCTCGCTCACCTCGGCGGGCCGCTCGCCCTTGCCGAGCAGGACGAACAGGGTCACCGCCGTCAGCACCAGGCCGATCGCGAACATCCACCAGCGCGGGTCCCAGCCACCCTGGATCGCGGCCATCCGGACCACGGCGACCACGACGATCCAGGCGAGCGAGCAGGGCAGCAGCCGCTTCCAGCCGAGCGCCATGAACTGGTCGTAGCGCAGCCGCGGCAGCGTCCCGCGGAGCCAGATGAAGATCCAGACGAAGAAGAGGACCTTGCCGAAGAACCAGATCAGCGGCCAGTAGCCCGCGTTGGCTCCGGCCCAGGCCTTGTCGATCCAGAACGGCGCGTGCCAGCCGCCCAGGAAGAGCGTCGTGGCGAGGGCCGACACGGTGGCCATGTTGATGTATTCGGCGAGGAAGAAGAGCGCGAACTTCAGCGAGGAGTATTCCGTGTGGAAGCCGCCCACGAGCTCGCCCTCGGCCTCGGGCAGGTCGAACGGCGCGCGGTTGGTCTCGCCGACCATCGAGAC